>JAESTB010000282.1 GCA_016763815.1 Arenicella sp. | reverse complement strand
GGCGGCGCGCCTAGACCGAATTGATCGTCAAAGCGATTGACCAACCAAGTGATTAGCGATACTGGCGAGAAAGCTTAAAGTCTGAGCGGTGTCACGAGGCTGATCTAGCATTCTATTTACAATGCCGACCACAGGTCATGGAATCACTGGGTAGATAAGCGCTGCGACAAAGGGTCTCGCCAATAGCTCATCAGCCGAATCTACCGGTGAATAGGTTTTCTTATCAAACCCTGTTGCCAAATTGGCACACAGATGACCTCCTGCAGATAGGTGCATCGTAGCCACAAGCTAATGAAGACGGGCAGACACTCAGGACGCTGGCACACCAGTGAGAAGCGTATAAAGGCAGCGCTGACCTGTATTTTAACCAACTTAAGGTGATTCTCGACAGCGATGAAGCAGACAACAAACTCAAATCAACTCTCTAGCGAATCACTCTGTCGTTGCGGGCTCTACCCCCGCGTCTACGGTTCTTGCTTTGAAGGCATTTTTGGTAATGCCACTGACTTCGACCCACGACTCGTCGGGTACAAGTTTGGTAAGTGAATAGTGTTTTAGTTTCCAGCCTTGCTGTGAGTTCTCAAGCACAGCGGTACCACGGAAGCGGCCCCATTTTTCAGATTCGACTATCTCGTCGACCCATGCGAATGTTTTTTGGCTATTTAGATTGGTGTAACGCGTAACCGGTGTATACGACCAGCCTTTGCCACCTTTAAAGTGTTTGTTTACGTATTTGGCGAATACCTCGTATGGCCAGCGCTCCCAATCGTCGGTGCCCATAAAGACACTGTCTTGGCTGAAGTGATTAAGGTAACGACGTTTATCACCTTGGGCGGCGGCGGCGTGAAAATCATCCATTTTTTTATCGATAAGCTCGATTAGTTTGCTCGCCAAAGGCTGAGCCTCTTGGGCAAACACCGGGCGGGCTATCAAACACGCTAGACTAATTACAATCAGAACTATTTTAATTCGCATGGTCTCTTATTTGCTAACAACATGACCCCCATCATAAGCTAAAGTAAGAACTAGCTCTTAAGGATATTATCGATAAAGGGCTAAATTGAATTGCATACGCAAGGTCATGACTATCGTCATGAAAAATATAAAGCCTTAGCTGTAAAAACATGCCGTTACTCATTTAGCCGTCAGAAAGCATCGGAGTAAAACTTGCCGCTTCCTGTGTTAGCAGAGGTGGCTGACTTACAACTCTGGGTTCGGTTATCAGTTTTTTAAGACTGGTATCGACTGCCAAATATTGATCAATGGCCAAGTGTGTATGCTCAACATAGCGCGCCATCTCAGCGATAGTGTCTGGCAATTCGTCAAGCAGTCGTGAATAACTTGATTGGCGATAGACAATGGCATGGGTTGTGGTTGGCCCAGTGTCGTCGCTCGCAGGTTCTCTAAGATACTCACAGCCACTTAATAATGGATATTGCTTTCCCCAACAATGCCCGCCTAAATATAAAATGTCCCAGCTCTCTGCTTTTGCCTCAGCCAGACTATTTGTAAGATCGGCGAGTGTGGTCGCATCAAAAATCACGTCGTCTTCCAATACCAACACATTCTTGTGCCGATCTATCGATGCCGCTTGAATGATTGCTCTGTGTGACAAGGCACACCCTATGTGGTGATTTCCAGGTGTTTCAATAGCCGAGAAACGTCGCACCCTGTGAGCAATTCCAAGCTGATCGAATTGCGCCTTTACCGCGGCCCATCGATCTTCATCACGATCTAGATTAATACAATAGATAGCATCAAAAAAGAAGAATGGGTTATCAATCTCGGATTCAATATTGGCAACAATTTTGGCGGTTTCAGCCTCGCCAATATGAGAATTGAAGTGTTCAATCATCGGGCCATTATCAATACCCAATTCATCATGCGCGATCATGTAGTTTCGAATTCGATCTGCCCAATTGAGCGCATAACGAGTCCCCATCGGTCGGTTAAAGCGGTGTAGCCAGCGCAAAAACGGCAGGCAGAGGGTTCGGCCACCGGCACGGCGAACTTTCTCGTGGACATAGCCCTCTTCGCCACCAAACCCGTTAAAGCGTGGATTCAATTGCGGCCAACTATCTTTGCGAAAAGCAAACAAACCGAGCCCTTGCATTGGGATATCAAAGCCAGGATTGTCGAGCTCGTGGGCTCTCGGGTCTGTTGCCCAGCTCCCATACATACCAGAACCCCAACTAGGAGAGAAATGCGATGACAGTGAAACCATATCATCGCTGAGCAGCGGCCCTTGAAGCAAATCGGGGGTGTCGGGATTAGCGTCGATATAGTCCAGCAGTTGTTTAATCGCGCCAGGCACGATCATCACGTGTGAATCCATACACAGTATGTAAGGCGCGTTAGTTCGGTCGATCAAGGAAAATCGAGACCATGTGCCTTGGAAATTATCGCCTTGAATATAGCGGTAGTTGGGCATCGAATCGCCGAGCATCTTAAGCGCATCGGCGCAAATACCGGCAGGGTTATTGTCGAGCACGACAAACTCGATTTGATCTAATATTTCTGGGTGATACAAACGGATTGCCTGCACCGAGAAATACACCCCATCGTAGTCATCATAGGTTGCCATGCCGATACATAACTTGTATTTTTTTGATGACACCGGTGGCGGCTGGTGCTGAACCTCGGGTACATAGCTGGTAGTTTCCTTGAAACTAATCGCGCCGCTCAATGCGAGTTGTCGCAAAGTGACTTTCACGTCTTGGCTTATGCTTTCAATGTCACCTGGAAAGCGTTCCCCAAGAGACTCGATAATAGAGTCAACGTTTTTAATTCCGTCACACTGCTCTATAATTAGATTAGTGATTTCGTTGGTAGTGAAACAATGCCCCGATTGCAGGTTTGAAAAGCGGCTCGAGTCGTGCTGTTGAGAAAGTTCCCAGCCAGTCGCTATTTGTGGAATTAAAACGGAAGAGGATGATTTTTTCAAGTTTTCGGAAAGCTCTTTTTTAGTTAGGCAAGTGGTCGAATCGCTGACTACAGAAGCAGCGGATCTCTGCGGTAAAAATCGTCTAGCGACAACATTATACGTTGTGTCTAACGACATAATATTTTGTTCGGTGATCAGACCTTGGTGAAAGTAAGAAAAGTCGACTCTGGATTGGTCCCACCAAAGATGGTTCCACATATGCATGCTATAGACTTCTTGGAAATCATCATCGAGCCCTTCAAATAGCGTGCCGATACCTTGTTTCGTCCACATGTGCTTGAAAAAGAAACGCTGTGGAGCTACATGTACTTTGTCTGGAAACTCGGATGCCAGTGACGCCGCTTGCTGGCAAGAGTGGGAACTCCAAGTGCCGTCAAATGATTGATAACTAGCCTCTAGCCATCGCCGCGCGAACTCTGAATTGGGTTCGGACATCAACAGCGCGTTGCACAACGAAGGCTTTTGTTGCTTGCTAACAGAGTCGATAACATCCTGTTCACGACCTATTACAAACGGGTGCTGATATAGCTCATCGGGTATAGGGTTTACAAAGAGTGTATCCATGTCGGCGTACACACCACCATACTCAATCAATTTTTTCAAACGGATAAAATCTGCTTGATGCGCGTAATCAAGTTTAGACGCCTTAATAAACTGGCCTTCCTGATGATCTTGATAAGCGCTGTTCTGTTGCACAAACGATTCCAGCTCAACCTCGATTAGAGTAAGGTGAGGTTTTATCAACTCCCAATATTCACCGTACGGTTGATAGTGGTAGTAAAAATGTAGTGCGCTCGGTTTATTAACCTCTATGCAGGATTTTAAACAAAGATAGTAGGCAAGATGAAACGGTTCTGTTTGCTCTTTAAGTCCGAATATAAAATGAAAAATTTTGGGAATATTAGTCGCCATAATAGCTTTATAGAGTTGCCCACCAATCTGCTCTGCATTATATTTTTTATGTAAGTCTAAAGCGAGATTTTGAGCCTTTCGCTGTGCGCTATCAGGCGCGTTGAACACCGTTTTCAAATGCTCCGAAATAGACAGCTGACTGGCTCGTGCCCACTGTTGGTTGTCACTATAAGACGAGTTACCGCGAGCATCTATTACCTCTGTCAATTGGTACGACGACAGATAACTTGACTCCTCTGTTAGGAAATCCAGATGCCCTCCCCAGCCAGTGGCAATCACTGGGTTACCCACTCCGGCCGCTTCAAACATACCTAAGCCCCATCCTTCGCTGTGGCTGGTAGAGACAAAGCAATCTCCAAGTTGGTGCAATGCGGTAATGTCATCATTAGTGACTTTATGGTTAATCACCGTAATATGCGCGGGTGAAGCATAGCCAGCAGCGATCTCAGTAAGCAATAGCTGAGTATCATGTTCACTTACATCGGCTTCTGAGCGAGGGCCTCGAGCCGATGTTTTTAGCACCAAAGAAACCGTATCAGCCACGCTAAAACTGCTCAGGTATGCGTTAACCAATGTCCACAGTGCCTTGCGAGCAGTCCAATCATTAATACAATAGAAAAGGTAGTTTTCAATCGGAACCCCAGTCAAGCGGCGCATGTCGCTCACGGTGGCATCGGCAATAGGGGGCGCTTTATTGAGAATATGAGGCACCACATCAATCGGAATTTTGACGCCCGAACGCTCAAATATCGGTCGATTAAAAGCGCATGGCACTAACACACGATCAATCTGGTTTATAAGATCAGGAAAATGCGTAGGCAGACAACTGGTTTCCCAAACGCTATAGCCGATATGGGTTTGATTAGGCTCTTTTAGAAGAGGCCAATACTCAGGCACTGTATGCATCACTATACAACGGTAATCGCTGATCGGCGTGAGACACTCTATTAGCCTTTCAATTTGACTGCCTTCAGATAAACACTGTTTGAGTAATTCGCGAACTTTATGCTTAGCGGATGCCGATCGGTACCATGGCTGGTAACCTTTTTCGGTCAAAATAAGCGGCACCCAATAAATTGAGCACTCAAGATCAAGCAGCGCATTCAAGTAACTGATAGCCGTCAAGCCATAGCCAGATGACTCGAGCAACGAATAATACTTTACGCCATGGGTATTCACCAACCCATTTTACCGAAATATTTAATGCGAGCTTTAGTGCTAAAAAAAATAATAATGTTGCATGAATGATCCTGCTTTTCATGTTCCATCATAGTGCACCCAAGTTGATGTAACGCGGTTTTATCCATCAAAACCAACTCAGGGTTCTGCCCCCTTTCGTGAATCCAATATACCTCAGCCTCGGACCAATCAAAGAACTCGATGAACATCTCTAAACCGTTGGGCTCGGCCGCCGATAGTAATCCAGGACAAAATTCAACCAAGCAGCATAGGTGATCCCTATTTCGTTCAATTACCTTGGTCATTCCCTTGAGCACTTTAAGCTCATGACCTTGGGTATCACTTTTAATAAAGTGAATTTGTTCGGTGACGTTTGACAGATATTGATCAAGTACAATAATGCTAACCTTTTGCTTCTCTCTGCCGGCGCTATAGCCAAGGCGATGGTCGCCTTTATTGCAACTCGATAGATGCAAATCAGCCACGCTCGAACGATCTGATAGGGCGTGATTTTCAATTATCACATTGTCTAAGTGATTGACTAATATGTTAGCCTCGAGTAACGAGTAGTTCTGTGCTTCAGGCTCGAAACCGTAGACTTTTCCTTGTTCACCTACCAATTGCGCGAAAAGCACCGTGAAGTAGCCGATGTTGGCGCCTATATCGACAACGTTATCGCCAACGGAGATTAGCTTGCTAACTAAGGCGGTTTCGACCGGCTCCCAAATCTGGTTGTTCTTAATAGACCAACTAATTACTTCGTCGTCAGCGTCATAAACCAGCAAACTAAATGGCTTAAGCCCAGCGGATGCAATATAAACCAGCTGCCTGTGCTCGCCATAACCTAAAACTTGCTTATTGTTAGGCGTGGCTTTTTTCACGTAAAGCCCTTCATCAGAATTTGCGCTTTGCATTGCGATTAAATTCGTTGTCGGACAAATCATGTGTTTTGCAAAGCCATCGGTGTTGAATGCTACGACCAGTGGATCGGCTCTGCATTGTTCAGCAAGAGCTTCAATATCTCTGCCACCATTGTATAAATCCATTCCAGGAGAATCATGCATTGGATAAAAATCAAAACCGGCAATTGAATTTGGTCTTGGGTTAAGTAAGTCTACTGCTGAATCGGTGATCCACGAGTTTGCCCAGTGATGTACCGCAAAACAGCCCTGACTTACTAGTTTTCGCCTGACAGTGTCACTTACATAGGAATTTTCGGCAAGCTGCGACAACTCGGGCGCATTATTCACGAACGGGCAAAAATAGCTCGAAGGGTAAACACTTACGCCTTGTCTTTTTACTTGCTCATAGACTTTTTGCAACATTACTGGGCCCGTGGTATTCAACACATCATCGTGTATGCCAGCGTGGGTGTCATCGGTGATGAGAAAATCAATGACTGCTTTTAAAAACGCTGAACCAGGTTGCGATGCGAATAGCGCATTACACAGTAATTGGTCAAGTGCTTGGTCGCGTGCATGTTCTCGTGGCTCTAGACCAATGACCAGTTTGTCGCTGTCAAGCAGGCTATCTAATGATTGCAGGCATTCAAAATCAAGATCGACATAAAGGCCTCCGTAATGATAAATCAGCAGATAACGAATCGCATCAGCGCGCTGTATATCGCGCGAGTAAGCAAAGTAAGTGCGGCTAAAGTGCGGATAAAATTGCTCGACAAATTCAGCCCCATCAGCGTTACTCCACAACTTATATTTCCAATTTGGGTGATGTCGCCTCCATGACTGGGCAAACGCTGTCCATTCACTTGGAACCTGATCAGTTTTCCAAGTTTGGTGGATAATTTTAGGAATCATAATAAATCGCCGCGACAGGGGTTTGCACCACCACTCTAGCAAAGAGTGGTGTGGAAGTTAACCTTAAAGAGACCTCAGCATAACTCCAGTGCAAAAGGAAAATGTTTGACAGCGTTCAAGATTGAAGTGAAAACTGAATGTAATACTTACTATTGCGTGATGTATTTAAAAAAATATTGAACACTATCAACTATTTTATCTTGTGCTGCCGTTATGCTGAGGCCTCCTTAAAGGGTCTGTCGGATAATGATTTGCGTCAGGAGAAAGTGGGAATTTGAGGCAAGTTTTTCGAGAATTTACGACGTAATGGTTATTCCATTGCTCGAAAATTATCGGAAAAATAGACCAAAGTGGT
>JAESTB010000281.1 GCA_016763815.1 Arenicella sp. | reverse complement strand
GCTTGAGCCGGTGTTAGGTTGGCGGATAAGTCGTAGCGTAGATTGTGACCGTAAGGGTCCATCAACCATTGCGCTAACTCACTGGCCGCTCGGTGCCGATCGTAGGACGTGAATTTTTCGCGTATTGTACTGCGAACTTCATCGGGTAATTTATATACTTGCTCGATCGAGTCGGGGTGACCCGCTGGCAATGACGCTTCGTAATTGAGAATAGACGCAATGAAATCATCACTGGAATTAATATTGGGGATGGTGGTGCACCCTGCCAATACCACTAGTGATAATAGTCCGCAAACACGAGTTTGCGTGCGCAAAAAAACAAGCCAAAATGTGAAGCGAGTAGTTACCATCGTAAGTAAACCATTGTAGCGTTACATTTTAGTCTACGCTCTTTGTTATAAAAATCCTGTGTGTTTATCGACTATTTTCAATAAAAAACGCCAAGAGGGCCGCTCTTGGCCTCACAATAACCTACGACTGAGGTCTGATTATATTGAGTATTAACGCCAATAATCGTTCTATTAAGCTATCTCATCGTTTTACTTCCTCGCTACCGCTTAGGCTCACAATGTAACTGTGGGGTCGCATCGGGAGTTGTGTATCGTTAGAGAATTTATTCACCTACCGACATATTGCGTTGAGTTACCACGGTGGGCGAGGTAAAGTTTTCTCTCTGTTAAGAGAGACTAAATCTATGAGCCAATACGAACCAATTGATTACCTAGAATATCCGTCTAGCAATATAGCCAAAACTAAGGCGTTTTTTGAAGCCGCGTTTGCTTGGGTGTTTACTGACTATGGTCCCCAATACAGCGCTTTCGAGGCCGCTGGATTACAATCAGGAGGTGGTTTTTATGCCGCCGATTTAGCCAGTAAACCAGCTCAAGGCGGAGCGCTAGCGGTGTTTTTCAGTGAGGATCTAGATGTCACTCAAGCTCGGGTAGAAGCGGCCGGAGGCATTGTTGTAAAGCCAATATTTTCCTTCCCTGGTGGTAGCCGTTTTCACTTTACTGAACCGAGCGGTAACGAGTTCGCAGTTTGGACTCACGAATAGCTGAGCGGTTTAGTCTGCCCTTGGTGAGGAGTGCGCAGTTAGATATCTGAGGCATTATCGGCGGTTGTCTTGACTGGCGGGCAAGTTATACGCATGACAGGTGTTTGCGCGGTGAAACTATCGATTGTTTTTAATTTTTACACTGGAATTTCACTAAGGGCGTGTTTATACTCGCGCCATATTGCTTAAGGAGCGTTGCAACGAGAGTTCTTCTCGTCAGGCTTAAGCGAGGTTAGTTTGTTGTTTTAGTTAGATTTAGCAGAGAGTTATTTACTCGAAGTTATAAATTTAGCTGAGCAAATAACAGAACAAACTGCAACGGCGCTCATTTTTCTAACTTTAAAACGGAGACGAAAGATGAGCACTAATCCATCTATCCCAGAATTTAACGACTATCATGTCGCTGACATTAACCTTGCTGACTTTGGTCGCAAAGAAATCGCAATTGCCGAAACAGAAATGCCTGGTTTGGTTTCAATTCGCGAAGAGTTCCGTGCTGCGCAGCCGCTTAAAGGTGCCAAGATCGCGGGCTCAATACACATGACGATCCAAACAGCCGTGCTAATCGAGACCCTAGTGGCTCTGGGTGCTGAAGTGCGTTGGGCGTCTTGTAATATTTACTCTACACAAGACCATGCTGCCGCAGCGATCGCTGCACAAAATCTTCCTGTATTCGCGATCAAAGGCGAAACGCTTGAAGAGTATTGGGACTACACACACCGCATCATGTCTTGGGAAGGCGATACTGGCCCGAATATGATTCTTGACGACGGTGGCGACGCTACTATGTTGTTGATCTTAGGTGCAAAAGCTGAGAAAGACATCTCAGTGCTTGATAACCCAGGCAGTGAAGAAGAAACGTTTCTTTTCGCCGCAATCAAAGCAACTTTGGCTAAAGACAACACTTGGTATTCACGTCGTTTAGCGGGCGTTCAAGGTGTTACTGAAGAAACCACTACTGGTGTAGCGCGTTTGTATCAAATGGTTACCAGCGGCGATTTACCGTTCCCGGCGATCAACGTAAACGATTCTGTCACTAAGTCGAAGTTTGATAACTTGTATGGCTGTCGCGAGTCATTGGTTGACTCAATTAAGCGCGCAACTGATGTAATGATTGCCGGTAAAACTGCGGTTGTTTGTGGTTTTGGTGATGTTGGTAAAGGTTCAGCCGCTTCTCTACGTGGTCTAGGCGCCATCGTAAAAATAACTGAAATTGACCCAATCTGTGCATTACAAGCGTCAATGGAAGGCTACCAAGTTGTGACTTTAGAAGACGCTGTGGCTGAGGCCGATATCTTCGTAACGACCACTGGTAATTACAACATCATTCGTCGTGAGCATATGGACGCAATGAAAGACCAAGCTATTGTTTGTAATATTGGTCACTTTGATAACGAAATCGACATTGCTTCATTGGATGACTGTGAATGGGACAATATCAAAGATCAAGTGGATCACGTAATTTTCCCAGACGGCAAGCGCATCATTTTGTTAGCTAAAGGCCGCTTAGTAAACCTTGGTTGTGCAACCGGTCATCCGAGCTTTGTAATGTCAGCTTCATTTACTAACCAAGTTTTGGCGCAAATCGAGCTTTGGACTAAGGGTGAAGAATACGGCAACGAGGTATACATTTTACCTAAGCACTTAGACGAAAAAGTAGCGCGTTTACACCTTGAGCGTGTGGGTGCGAAATTGACCGTATTGAGTCAAGATCAAGCTGATTACATAAGTGTACCGGTAGAAGGTCCATACAAGCAGGATCACTATAGATATTAGGCAATAAAATGGAAGAGCGGCCTTTTGTGCTGCTCTTCTATGCCCAGGTGTTTGGCGCCTGATGCTCGGCGCCACTTGATAAGCACTAAAATTCACTCCTTTGTTTTGGTATCTCGATTGTCGGCCTTGCACACGAAATCATCCTGAGCGTAGCCGCCCCGGTTTTCCTTGAGGCTAAGGATCTCCTTGTTCGAACGACTATTAGTAAGCGTCGCAAAATTCAAGTACCACAACTCAGCTAACGTAATTAGGAGTTACAAATGAATAATAGCCTTGAGCAAAATGACGGCCCTGAGCTCAGTTTCGAGTTCTTCCCACCACGTACTTCTGCAAGTTCTAAAAACTTAATGACAGCACATGCTGAGCTAGCCAAGTTTGAACCACAGTTTGTGTCAGTCACCTATGGTGCTGGTGGTAGCACTCAAGAGGGAACCTTTGAAGCCGTTAAGAACATGATCAGTGAGGGCTCTTTTGCTGCGCCTCACTTAACTGGAGTCGGTAGCTCTCGCGACGATATCAAATCTACCATCCAAAACTATCTAGAACTTGGTGTAAAACGACTTGTTGTGTTGCGCGGTGACCTACCTAGTGGAATGGTTGAACGTGGACATTTTAAATACGCCGAACAATTGGTTCAATTTGTGCGCGATAACTTTGGCGATGAAATTCATATAGAAGTTGCAGCATATCCAGATTTTCACCCAGAATCGGCCAGCCCATCAACCGATATTCAATATCTAAAGCGAAAGTTTGATGTCGGTGCAAATTCAGCCATTACGCAATATTTTTACAATGCCGACAGCTATTTTTCGTTTGTCGACCAAGCCCAGCGGGCTGGGGTAAATGCGCCTATCGTGCCGGGTATTATGCCGATTACCAACTATGCAACGCTGACTCGTTTTTCAGACGCCTGCGGTGCCGAAATACCTCGTTGGATTCGCGCGCGCCTTGAACAATACCAACATGATGAGCCGTCGTTGAAAGCCTTTGGCTTAGATGTTGTGACACATTTGTGCCTAGACCTTCTAGATAACGGCATTCCTGGTATACATTTTTACACCCTAAACAAAACTGAGCCGGTACAGGAAATCTGCAAGCGTATCGGTTTTCAACAGCAGCCCTAAGGTAGGCACCTAATTATGAATAAGTCTGAACAAATTAGAGCACTAATGGCTGAACGCATTCTGATTCTTGACGGAGCCATGGGCACCATGATTCAGCGTCATAAACTTGAGGAAGAAGACTATCGGGGCGAGCGCTTCGCTGACTGGCAATCTCCACTTAAGGGTATGAATGATTTGTTAGTGCTGACGCAACCAGAAATAATTACTGGTATTCATAAGCAATATTTGGAGGCCGGCGCTGACATTATCGAGACCAATAATTTTAACGCCACCACCAGTGATTTAATGCGCTACAACCTACAAGACTACGCCTATGAGTTAAATGTAGAGGCCGCAAAACTGGCACGCAAAAGTGCCGACGCCTATAGCACGCCCGATAAGCCTCGTTTTGTAGCGGGTGTACTTGGCCCCAACCAAAAGACAACCTCGGTGTCGGTCGATGTCAATGATCCGGGTGCTAGAGCGATTAGCTTCGACGAATTGGTGGAAGACTATTCATTGGCAACGCGAGGTTTAATAGAAGGTGGCGCCGATATTATTTTAATCGAGACTATCTTCGACACCTTGAATGCCAAGGCTGCCGTGTTCGCTGTCAAAACCGTGTTTGATGAAGACGGTGTAGAATTACCCATCATGATTTCCGACACTATTACTGACGCGTCTGGCAGAACCCTAACGGGTCAAGTTACCGAAGCGTTCTACAATAGCTTGCGCCATGCGCGCCCTATCAGTGTTGGTTTGAATTGTGCGCTTGGCCCTGATGATTTGCGCCAGTATGTGCAGGAGTTATCACGTATCGCCGACTGTTGTGTGTCCGCTCACCCTAATGCGGGTCTACCGAATGAATTAGGTGAGTACGACTTAACAGCAGAAGAAATGGCTGACCATATTCGCGAATGGGCTGATAGTGGCTTTTTGAACATCGTTGGTGGTTGCTGTGGTTCGTCCCCAGAGCATATTCGGGCGATTGCCGACGCCGTAGCCAAGAGTGAGCCACGAGCAACGCCCGAGTAATGCTACTAGCACAACAAGAGGGTGAGTCGAGTAGCGAGAGAGTTTTTATGCTGAATCGCGAAAATGCCATCACACCGAAATGTATGAGAGTCGTCATGCTGAGCGCAGTCGAAGCATCTCTCAGTACTCGGCTGTAACTGTAAAAAGATCCTTCGGCTCGTTCGTAACGAAGTTATCAGGATGACGTTAACGTTGTATCGAACGACCTTTAAACTAGTCGTTAAACAATATAAAAAATATGAAAAACCAAGTAAATATGCGTTTATCAGGCTTAGAGCCATTCAATGTCAATGAGCAAACATTGTTCGTCAACGTTGGCGAGAGAACCAATGTTACCGGCTCAGCACGCTTCAAGAAGCTGATTAAAGAAGAAGACTATGAGGCCGCCTTGGAAGTCGCGCGCCAGCAAGTAGAGGCCGGTGCGCAAGTGATCGACGTTAATATGGACGAAGGATTGATCGACGCTGAAGCGGTGATGGTGACCTTCCTTAATCTAATGGCTTCAGAGCCTGATATTTCTCGTGTCCCGGTGATGATCGATTCCTCAAAGTGGGAGGTTATCGAAGCTGGTTTAAAATGCGTGCAGGGTAAGGGAATTGTTAATTCTATCTCGTTGAAAGAAGGCGAAGAGAAATTCATTCAGCAGGCTAAGTTAGTGATGCGTTACGGCGCCGCTGTTGTGGTGATGGCATTTGACGAAGACGGCCAAGCCGATACCAAGGAGCGCAAAGTTGCGATATGCACGCGAGCGTATAAGGTGCTCACCGAAAAAGTCGGCTTCCCGCCGGAAGATATCATTTTTGATCCGAATGTTTTTGCTATAGCGACTGGCATCGACGAACACAATAACTACGCGGTCGATTTTATCGAAGCGACTCGTGAAATCAAACGCACTTTGCCGCATGTTAAAGTTTCCGGTGGCGTGTCGAATGTATCGTTCTCATTTCGGGGTAATAACCCCGTGCGTGAAGCGATTCACTCGGTATTTCTGTATTACGCAATTGATGCGGGTATGGACATGGGCATTGTTAACGCTGGTCAATTAGCAATTTACGCTGACTTGCCTGACGAATTACGTGAAAAAGTAGAGGCTGTGGTTTTGAATACCTCGCCCGATGCTACCGAAGATTTACTCGCAATTGCCAATGATTACCGTGGCGACGGTAAGCAGGTTGAAAGCACACAAGATAAAGAGTGGCGCTCATTGGATGTGCGTAAACGCTTGTCGCATGCATTAGTAAAAGGTATTACTGAATTCATTGAAAAAGACACTGAGCAAGCACGATTAGAAGCGGATAAACCATTGCATGTTATCGAAGGTCCGTTAATGGACGGCATGAATGTAGTGGGCGATCTATTCGGCTCAGGGAAAATGTTTCTACCTCAAGTGGTCAAGTCGGCTCGTGTAATGAAAAAAGCAGTGGCTTACTTAATGCCTTACATCGAAGATGAAAAAGAAGTCGGCGATACCAATGGTCGAATTTTGATGGCGACGGTCAAAGGCGATGTACACGATATCGGTAAAAATATTGTTGGCGTGGTGCTGCAGTGTAATAACTATGAAGTGGTTGATCTGGGTGTCATGGTGTCAGCCGAAACCATCTTAAAAGAAGCGGTTGCGCATAAATGCGACATCATCGGCTTATCGGGTCTGATCACTCCATCGCTTGATGAGATGGTGTATATGGCCAAGGAGATGGAGCGGCAAGGCATAGAAATGCCGCTGATGATTGGTGGTGCAACGACATCCAAAGTGCATACCGCGTTGAAGATCGAACCCAACCTTTTAAAAGATCAAGTTGTTCATGTGTCCGACGCCTCGCGCGCGGTTGGTGTGGCGCAGAAATTGCTGTCTAGGGAGAATAAGGCTGACTTTGTAACGGCAGTGAGAGATGAATACGAGCGTATTCGGGTAGAGCGAATCAAGCATGGCAAGGTTCATAAAACCGCTGAAATTAAAAAAGCCAGAGCAAACAAAAAGGCCATCGATTGGTCTGATTACACACCAGATAAGCCAAGCTTTTTAGGGCTTAAAGCTTTTGATGACTACGACTTAGCCAAATTAGTTGAACGAATCGATTGGACGCCTTTTTTTAGTGCTTGGGAGTTAGCAGGCCGCTACCCGCGTATTTTAAAAGATGAGGTCGTTGGTGTCGAAGCAACCAAACTGTTCGCTGATGGCCAGGCAATGCTGAAGCAAATTATCGACGAAAAATGGTTAGAGGCTCGAGGTGTTATTGGTTTCTTCCCAGCTAATTCGGTCGGTGATGATATCCAAGTTTACACCGATGAAACGCGCAGTGAGGTGGCAAAAACATTGCATCATTTGCGTCAACAAGATTTAAAGAAGGGAGCGCAGCCAAACTATTGTTTATCTGACTTTGTCGCTCCAAAAGAGTCGAATAAGGCAGATTACATTGGCGCCTTTGCGGTAACAGCTGGTCACAAGATTGAGCAGAAAATTGCTGAGTTTGAGGCGGAACATGACGACTACCAATCAATTATGCTCAAGGTACTGGCTGATCGCTTAGCCGAAGCATTTGCTGAGCACATGCATGAACGAGTTCGCAAAGAATTTTGGGCTTATGAAACTGATGAAGCTTTAGATAATGACTCGTTGATTCGTGAGAAGTACCGTGGAACTCGCCCAGCACCTGGTTACCCAGCGTGCCCAGACCATACTGAAAAAGCGACTCTTTGGGAAATGCTTGAGCCAGGACAAAACGCGGGTATGAGCATTACCGAAAGTTTCGCAATGTTACCAACAGCGGCGGTTAGCGGTTGGTACTTCGCTCATCCCGAATCACGTTATTTTTCGGTTACACGTATTCAGCAAGATCAAGTTATTGATTATGCTAACCGCAAAGGCATGGATTTGATGAGTGCTGAGCGCTGGTT
This sequence comes from Arenicella sp., assembly GCA_016763815.1. GTDB lineage: Bacteria > Pseudomonadota > Gammaproteobacteria > Arenicellales > Arenicellaceae > Arenicella. The sequence continues at coordinate 3,511 of JAESTB010000281.1, read as the reverse complement.
ATCTCCGATTCTCGGTTACGATGTTTGAGCGCCTCAAACCTTGATTAACAAGCGCTCGAGCAGCACAATAAAGGCCATTAAGTAGATGATAGCCAGTGGCTTTTGGCTTACAATCTGGTCGATAAAATTGGTTTAAATGGTTAATTCTATGAAGTACATCGTACCGACATTACTTATTCTCGCCGGTTTGAACATGGCTAATGCATCAGAACATACTGAGAAAATGTGCGCCAAGATTAAAGAGTGTGCGCTTAGTCAGGCTGCGGGTAATCAAATACCTGAGCAACTGAAAGATATTATTATCCAAATGGTTGATAGCCAATGCGGAACTATGGCAAATCGATACGATGCTAGTTTTGCAGAAGCCGGTCTGCAAGAGCTCTCGAACGCCTGTGTTGACTCAATTGTTGAGCAGAGCTGTGGTGACCTCTTAGTCATCAAGGGCACACCGAATACTAAAGCCTGTAAAGAATTTGAAACAGTCGCAAATGAGGCTGGCGTTGAGCTGATTCCGGACTTGAGAGATGAGTAGCGGTAATTCAAGCAGTCAGTTAATCGAATTTTTAAATTGTGAGGCGCTCGACCTAAATTTATTTCGAGGCCAAAGTCGGGATTTTAAAACCGGCCAAGTATTCGGCGGGCAGGTATTAGGTCAGGCGATAAAAGCCGCCTATAATACCGTCGAAGAAGGTCGTAAAATACATTCGGCTCATGCTTACTTTTTGCTTCGTGGCGACGTTAAAGCGCCGATTATTTATGAAGTAGATCGAAGTTTAGATGGCGGTAGTTTTTCCTCAAGACGAGTGGTAGCGATTCAACATGGGCGTCAAATGTTCCATTTGTCAGCGTCGTTTCAAAAGTCTGAAGAAGGTCTAGATCACCATCGATCTTGGGTGCCGCCTAAAGATGAACTTAAGTCGGCATTGGATAGTGATGTGCCAGTTGAGCGGCATTTTCAGTCGGAATATTTTGATGTTCACTACGTGCCACGTGATAAGGTGACTCGCGAAGACAGTATCCAGTATTGGATGAAAACTAAGCATCCTTTGCCAGATGACATGGCTAGCCATCACGCGGTGTTGGCTTATATCTCTGATATGGGTTTGTTACAGGCAACGTTGGTGCCGCACGGCTTAAATAAACTCACGCGTAGTGAGCACAAAGAGAAGCTTATGATGGCATCACTGGATCACGCTATCTGGTTTCATCGCGATTTTCGTATTGATGATTGGCTATTTTATGAGTGTCGCTCTCAATCTACTAGCAATGGCCGAGGCCTTGCCTTTGGTCGTATCTACGATGGGGCTGGCAACTTGGTTGCCTCAACCTCACAAGAAGGTTTAATGCGCCTACGTCGGTAGAGTTATATCGAGCTTTAGTGCAAGACCCCTTAGTTGCTCGAAGCGGTCAGCGTGTTTGTTTTGGTATTCATTTCCCATAACATGCATGCTCCAGAGTAAATCACACCAAAGTACGGCGACTTGTGACGTGTAAAGAATACGTCGGTCAACCTTGCTCTCCCAACCGTGCTGATAGCTTGCCAGAAATTTCTTAGTTTGACTTTTAGTTAAGTTGAAGTAGTAAATAATTGCGCCCAAGTCGAACCATGGATTGTTCGTTTGCGCGAACTCCCAGTCAATTAGTAGTACTGAATTATTGGTAAATAAGCAATTCTCAACAACTAGGTCGTTATGGCAATAAGTGCTTGGGGTTTGGTCTTGGGTAAACTCGAGAAGCGCTGGCATTAGTGCTGCATGCCATTGGTGAATTTCGGCTTCAGCGGTGACTAGATAGCTGTCGCAAAAGCCAATTAAATCAAACTCAGAAAACCTCTTTTGGTCACCCTGATGGGCAAGGCTAAGCGTATCTGCAAGGTCTTTTAATCGCTTGGGATTGTAGCCTTGGTCGTCGATGAATTCGTATAAGGCGGTGTTGTTAGCGGCCATATACAAGCGTGGTGATATCAAAAGCTCACTTGCCCAGTATTCGGCTTCAATGGTTCGATTGAAGGAATGCTTAAACACCTTGAGAACCAATTTTTTATCACCAGCCTGAATCAGGCCTGTGTGGTGATTTTGGCCGTCTTCAAGTACCCGTACTAAGGTTGGCTTCTCAGCCAAGCCCCAATCAGACCATTTCGTTAGAGCTTGATTTAGCATGGCGATAATTGTATCGCCATTGGCGGTAGCCGAATACGGCAATAACTACGTAAAGGGCGAACAAAACGGCGTAGAGTAAAAAACCGCGTTCACTGTATAAGTAAATTGATGCGGTATTAATAACGATCCAATACAGCCAATTTTCCAATATTTTTCGTGCCACCATCCAGGTGGTGATCACCGCCGACCAAGTTGTAAATGAGTCAAGATAAGGCAGCGCAGCATCAGTATTGTTGTTGAGTAAGTAGCCGCTCGCGAGTGTCAGAACCGCGATTAGTAGAATAATTGAAATATGCTCTTTAACCAATAATGAACGTATCTCGAGCGTCGATTTTTGTCGACTACCGTACTTCCATTGCCACCAACCGAAGACAGCCATTATTAAATAGAAAACATTGAGTGCTGACTCCATGTATAAACTACCGTCCCAAAACAGAAAGATACTAGTACCGGTACCAACAAAGCCAGCAGGCCAGCACCAAATATTTTCTTTGGCGGCGAGAACAATATAGAACAGGCCAAACACCACGGCGACTACTTCAATATTACTGGTAGCAGCCCAAGCTGAACTAAGTTGGGTTAACATGGGTTCGGTTAACAAAGCAGTCATATTAAACGACTCATTCATAGCCGCGAAGTTCGCGGGCGTCACCTTCTAAATACTTGCACACAAACACGATCTTGCCATGCTGCTTCATCGACTCTTTCATACAGGCGTTCAGCAGAGTGGTGACAGCATCGAACTCGCCAAAAATTCGAGTACTCATATTTGAGGTGCGAATGTCGACACGGTCAGCGTAGCCATCAAGCATATCGAGAAAATCTTTAATCTTTGCTTTATAGCCATCTTGTAATGGGTACATGCTTATCTCTACTGATAAATGCATTTTATTTCTCCGTTTTTAGTTCAGCTTTGGTGTGATTTCATCCGAGAACCGATGTCGTCCTGAGTCTAGCCGAAGGATCTCGTTGTTCACACTGCGAATATGAGATCCTTCGGCTAGGCTCAGGACGACCATTAACGAGTAATCAGGATGACCTGTGTTAAGTCGACTAGCTTAGGATGACCGATAAGCCGTCAAATATTAAAACTCCATACTTGCTCGAACACCAACAACTCGAGGTGCGCCGAATTGATTGTACTCTTCAAGCGCGTAGTTTTTTCTAGGGTCATTACCAAAGGTACCAAAGCCTCTAGTTTTTACTAGCTCGTCGGTTAGATTTTTACCGTAAACGGCGAATCGCCAATTCTCAGCTTGATAGGCAAGTTCTAGATTTATTAACTCATAGCCATCTGATCGACGTTCGTGGCTATTGGAAAACAAGAAGTCATCTTTGGCCTCAATCGAAGC
>JAESTB010000280.1 GCA_016763815.1 Arenicella sp. | reverse complement strand
TACCCGATGAGGGAGGAATCGATGTCTAGCGGAGACCGGCGCGGTATAGTCTAGACGCTTAGTATCTTTATAGGCTAAGGTTATGGTTAACGCTGAGCTTTTAGCTGGTCTCGAAAAGGACACCTTAGAGTTTGAGCAAAATCAAAAAATCCAGAGCGCTAATAACGAAATTAAAAACCTCTAGGTGATTCGTAACGGTTGGCTAAATAGGCTGTACCGCTCTGCAAGATGGCCGTAGATAAGTGCTGGACTTACATTATCCTGATGATGTGACCGGCACTTCTAATATGCCAATTTAAGCATTTTACCCGTAACTTAGCGGCAATAGAAGATTGCGTGCTTTGTCCGTTTCCTAAAACCGCTACTAAATTTTTGATTTTAAGGTGCCTCTTTTGAGCAGCGCGTGACTAGTCACTTAACTACTCAGTGTTGGCTGCATTCCAATCTGAAGCGGCTGGAGATTATAATAAGATTAAGCGCAGAATTCAGCGTGCATGTGTGATTGTATGCAGTGAAAATGATTGGAGTATCCTGTTTCCTCATCTGTCAGTAAACTTGCCCGAGGATAGTACTCTATATTGCCAAAGAGTGATGTTTGCTAGCATTGCGCCGCTAGTGATGGTTCTATCCAATCGCAAAAAACGTCGCCAACTCGAACTTGAACATTTATCTCTCGCAGAGCTAGGCGTTTTTCAAAGCCAAACCAAACCCTGAAACTCTTTTTCCTAGCGCAATACATAATGCTTTTTCATCATCCGAAATCGGGTTGCTGTTGGCCGGTCCTGCGACATGACTAGCGCCGTAGGGTGTGCCGCCTGTGGTGGTTTTACTCAGTGCGTGTTCGGTATAGGGTAGTCCACACAAGAGCATTCCATGGTGCAATAGCGGGTTGAGCATTGACAGTAAAGTTGACTCTTGGCCGCCATGCATTGACGAGCTGGAGGTGAAAACCGCTGCCGGTATACCACTCAACGAGCCAGTTAGCCAAAGTGAACTGGTGCCGTCTAAAAAATACTTCATCGACGCCGACATATTGCCGAAGCGAGTGGGGCTGCCGATTATCAATGCGTCACATTGTTCTAGGTCAGCAAGCTCAACGAATAAGTCGCCATATTCCGGCTGATTTTTTTCCTTAGGCTCTATTGAAACACTTGGCACACAGCGAACTACAGCATTACAACCTTCGACTGATTCAACGCCTCTGGCGATAAGGCGAGCCATCTTTTGTACCGATCCTAGTCGGCTGTCGTACACAATCAAAGTGTTCATCGGTTTAGGTACTCAATAATAGGGTGGTCTTGTTACGGTTTATGCCTGTGCCGTTACGGTAAGATAGTTAATACATTTTCAGGTGGTCGGCCAATAATAATTTCATCGCCGGCGACCACAATTGGGCGCTCAATTAACTTTGGATTTTGTACCATTGCATTAATTAACTGGTCACGGCTTAACGCCTCGTCTTGCAGCTTTAGGTCTTTATATTGCGCCTCACCTTTACGCATCAGTTCTCGCGGCTGCATTTCTAAGCCCCTGAGAATGCTGTCTAGCTGTTGGTGTGTTGGCGGTGTTTGTAAATAATTTACGATAATAGGCTAATCCCGTTTTCTTCGAGAAGTGCTAATGTTTGGCGCGACTTCGAGCACCTTGGGTTATGATATATAGTGACTTCCAATTTAATTCTCCAATTTAATTCTGCAGCGACATTCTATGAGCGATTATTCGATAAAGGGTAAAGTAACACAACTGTTTGAGGTGCCGATTGCCGTTATTCAGAATTTTCGTTCAGATCGCCTACCTAGGCACGCAGCGTCTCTTGCGTTTAGCTCACTGCTGGCGTTAGCCCCAATGATGGCGATAGCCTTGGCCGTGCTCTCGTCATTCGATGGAATGGGGGGCTTGGTTGAAGACTTCATTTACCAATTCTTAGTTCCTACCGACGGCGTTGATGTAAAGCTCTACATTGATGAGTTTGCTAATCGCGCGGGGCAGCTGACGGCCATTGGCACAGGAGCCTTTTTCCTCACAGCGCTACTTTTATTATCTAACATCGAATCATCATTTAATGACATCTGGGGGGTTGAAGACGGCCGGTCCTTGTCGGCCAAGCTCACTGTCTATTGGTCATTGGTGACGCTGGGCCCATTTTTAATGGGCGCAAGCCTGACGATGTCGGCTTATGTTACCTCACTCTCGATGTTTACCGGCCAGGTCGCCACAATTGGTGAGGTGGTTGTGCCTATCTTGTTGATGATGTTGGCCTTTTTACTGCTTTATTTGGTTATGCCAAACGTACGAGTTAGTTTAATGCATGGCATAGTCGGAGCGGCGGTTGCGTCTGTATTGTTTGAGGTCACCAAGCGTGGTTTTCAGATTTATCTGAAAAATTTCGGTGATTATGAAGAGGTTTATGGGGCCTTGGCGGCTTTGCCAATATTTCTGATTTGGATTTATCTGTCTTGGGTAGTCGCCTTGATTGGTGCTGAAGTAGTCGCCGTGCTGCAACAAAAGAGGTTGCTAGAGCATACTGTTATCGATCGCTTAGAAGGCAATCTTACCCACCATGAGGTTGATAACAATGACGTTGAGGCTCATCGTCAGGGTGGTCGGCCAAGTTAGTTCAGACTCAGCTGATCGCTGATTGATCCTCTGGCGATGACGGTGCTTCGTTGATCAAAGCTCCGCGAATATCGATCTTCCTTATATTGCCAGCTGCTTGCTTTGCGCTTAAATATTTTATTTGGGTAAACATCTCGTCCCAAAGAGCCATTATAAGCCGCCAGCGCTCGAGTGGGATTTGGGTATTTGTCCATATAGTGACGCAAAATTGTACAGCCGTAACGAAGGCTTACCAGAGGATTGTATAGGTCGTCTTCGACATTGCCATAGACCTCTTTCCAAAATGGCATTACCTGCATCAAGCCTTGTGCACCGGCATGCGACAGTGCGTGTCGATTAAAATTACTTTCAATGTCGATTACGGCAAGCACTAGTTGCGGATCCAAGCCTGCGCGCTCGGCTTCGGATGCAACGGCTTTAAGTAAGCGTATGCGGTAATATGGGTCCGGTATCCGGCGCTCAAGCTTCTCTGACATGTTCGACAACCAAGTCAGGGCATCGAGATCGGTTCGCCGTTCTTGAATATCGTGAGTCGCTTGTTTCAGAGCCTGAATCAGGTCAGGATCAATGTCGCTAGCCTGTGCCGGTATTGCGTTAGCCAGTAATAAACTCAGCGTCAGGACGAGACGCGCGGATAAATTAGAGTAGCTGGATTGAGGCAAAATAGTCATGGTTTAAGTGGCGACTTATTCAGCGATTTTTGCTTTGAGCAAGGCACTTTTTAAAAAATCCAGAATGGCATCTTGGGCAATATCTTCGGCCGCCTCAGCACGACGATTCTTATATTCGATTTGACCTTTATCTAAGCTTTTCTCGCCAATGACAACGCGATGCGGTATGCCCATAAGATCGGCGTCAGCGAACATGATGCCAGGGCGTTCGTTACGGTCGTCGAGTAGTGCTTCAATTCCCAATGAAATTAATTGTTGATATAGCTGGTCACAGACGCTCTTTACTTTGTCTGATTTTTTATAGCCGATTGGCGTGATCACGATCTGAAAAGGCGCAATTGCGTCTGGCCAAATGATGCCGCGAGCATCGTTATTTTGTTCAATCGCAGCTGCAACAATGCGCGATACGCCTATGCCGTAGCAACCCATTGGCATTAATGCGGCCTTGCCGTTGTTGTCTAAACAAGTGGCATTCATTGCCTCGCTGTATTTGGTGCCGAGTTGAAATATATGACCAACCTCGATGCCGCGGCCAATGGATAAGCGCGAATCGTCTTGCTGATCAGTCGAACGGGCACAAAAGTCGCCGTCGACTACCACACGTAAATCGAATTCGATTGGCTCCGGGCAATCGCGACCCCAGTTCACACCAGTAAGGTGAACATCGTCTTGATTTGCACCGCAAATGAAATTGGCTAGGTTAACCGCCGAACGGTCGGCGGTCACACTCAGATGCAAGCCGACGGTGCCTATCGAGCCCGGCGCACACCCTGCGGCTGATTGAACTTCTTCATCGCTTGCCCATGTTAACGGCGAAGCAACCAATGGATGCTTCTCGGCCTTCAATTCGTTTAGCTCATGGTCACCACGTAGCACTAAGGCGACAACCGAGCCTTGTTCTTCGCCCTTCACCAGCAAAGTCTTAATAGTGCTCTCAATTGGGGCGCTTAAAAATTCGCAGATCGCGGCAATCGTATGTTGCCCAGGTGTATCAACTCGATCCATTTCCTGGCTGGCGGCCGGTCGTGCGCCACCAAGCTGTAAGGCTTCGGCAAGCTCGACATTAGCGGCGTATTGGTATTTGTCACATACGGCAATGGCGTCTTCACCAGAGTCGGCTAAAACGTGAAACTCGTGAGAAGCGTTTCCACCAATACTACCGTTATCAGCATCTACTGCGCGAAAGCCTAAACCTAAACGATTGAAGATATCGGTGTAAGTTTGGTACATCACATCGTACGTTTCTTGCAGACTCGCTTGATCCAGGTGAAACGAATAGGCGTCCTTCATAATGAACTCACGCGCGCGCATAACGCCAAAACGAGGGCGACGCTCGTCGCGGAACTTCGTTTGTATTTGATAGAAATTTGCCGGCAATTGTTTATAGCTGCGAATCTCATTGGCCATTAATGACGTGATGACTACTTCGTGCGTCGGGCCATACGCAAAATCTCGACCATGGCGGTCTTTCATGCGCAGCAATTCACCACCGTACATTTCCCAACGACCAGATTGCTGCCAGAGTTCAGCCGGCTGAACCGATGGCATTAACACTTCTTGAGCGCCAGCCTTGTCCATTTCTTGGCGAACAATATTTTCAACCTTGCGCATTACTCGTAAGCCCGCCGGCAACCAGGTATAGATGCCAGCGGCAACTTTACGGATCATGCCAGCACGCAACATGAGTTGATGACTGATGATTTCAGCATCGGCCGGAGTTTCTTTAAGTGTCGAAAGTAAGAAGTTGGTAGTGCGCATCTGGTTATTTTTGCTAGCGTGCTTGAGTCAAAACGAACCGATGATTCTAGCCTAAAACTTGAGCGAATTCAGTCCTATCGATGCAATAAATCAAGTAACTTAACAAGAGTCTATCGCTTTCTTGCTGCTTTAGTTTGATGCAATAACCAAAAATGCTCAGGTTTTGCTAAACTAGTGAGATACTAGTTTTCTAATTTAGCACACAATTTTTTAGATCGTTCACTCCAAGACAAGACTATGACTACTATCAAGCAAGACGATTTGATCGACAGCGTTGCTGACGCACTGCAGTTTATCTCTTACTACCACCCTAAAGATTTTATCGACGCCATGCACAACGCGTATAAGCGAGAAGAGTCGCAAGCGGCGAAAGATGCCATGGCGCAAATTCTGATCAACTCGCGTATGTGTGCTGAGGGGCGGCGGCCAATTTGCCAGGATACCGGCATAGTCGTAATATTTGCCAAAATCGGTATGGACGTCAAATGGGATGCTGAAATGTCGGTCACAGACATGATCAATGAAGGTGTTCGCCGCGCGTATACCCACCCAGACAATGTATTACGAGCATCGATTTTAGCCGACCCATTGGGTGCGCGTATCAACACTAAAGATAATACGCCAGCGGTTATTCATTACGACATTGTTGAAGGCGATACCGTTGATATTGAGCTTGCGGCAAAAGGTGGCGGTTCAGAGAATAAGTCTAAAATGGTGATGCTAAACCCCAGTGATTCATTGGTTGATTGGGTATTGAAAACTGTGCCAACCATGGGCGCAGGCTGGTGCCCGCCAGGTATGTTGGGGATAGGGGTAGGCGGCACGGCTGAAAAATCAGCGGTATTAGCAAAACAAGTATTGATGGAACCCGTCGATATCTATGAGCTGATTGCTCGCGGCCCTAACTCGACCTTAGAAGAGCTTCGCATTGAGATTTTTGAAAAGGTAAATCAGTTGGGTATTGGCGCTCAGGGTCTAGGCGGTTTAACCACCGTTCTGGATGTGAAAATTAAAGATTTTCCGACTCATGCGGCGTCGAAGCCAGTGACCATGATTCCGAACTGTGCCGCCACACGGCATGCACATTTTATCTTGCGTGGAACTGGTCCGTCACTGCAGACACCGCCGAACCTAAGTGACTGGCCAGAGGTCAGTTGGGACGTCGGTCCAAGCACCCGCAAAGTGAATTTGGATACCTTAAAAAAAGAACACATGCTTGACTGGAAGCCGGGTGAAACTGTTCTTCTATCAGGCAAATTATTAACCGGTCGAGACGCAGCACATAAACGTATTCAATCGCTGATAGAGAGCGGTGAAGGTTTACCCGACGGGGTGGATTTTACCAACCGGTTTATCTATTACGTCGGACCAGTGGATGCGGTACGTGATGAGGCAGTTGGCCCAGCTGGCCCAACAACAGCAACTCGCATGGATAAATTTACCGATATGATGTTAGAGCAGACCGGCCTGATTGGTATGGTCGGCAAGGCCGAGCGTGGGCTTGCAACCTGCGAATCAATCGCCAAACATAAAGCGGTTTACTTAATGGCTGTGGGCGGTGCCGCTTACCTAGTTTCTAAGGCAATTACCAAGGCTAAGATTATCGCCTTCCCTGAACTTGGGATGGAGGCGATTCAAGAATTTGAAGTTAAGGACATGCCTGTGACCGTCGCTGTAGATACCAATGGTGAGTCGGTGCACACCACCGGCCCAGCTAAATGGAAAAGTATTATTTCGGATAAAATTAGAGTTGAAGTTGTCTAGTGCGTAGCTTACTCGAGGCTTAAAAAGTATCGGTAATGGCGGCTCTTTTTTGTTTCTTTTTGCCGGTTTAGCTCCCAGCTATCGTTAGTAGGTTAGCCACTGACGCGGACTTGTTGCACTGACGGAGGTGCTAAATTAGCGATACGCTATGAGTATGTCTCGACGCTCCGGATAGTGTTAGAGTTAACATGGTTTATAAAACGGGAGTTATGATGATTAAGTTGCACAGTTTTGGGGCAGCATTTGGGCTTATCGATGCTAGTCCATTTGTTTCTAAAGTTAAGTTGTTTCTGGCCGTTCATAATATCGACTATCAAGAAGTAAACGATGTGATGAGGCTAGGCAAAGCGCCGAAACAAAAATTTCCATATATAGACGATGGTAAAGATATAGTCGCCGATTCTGGGTTTATTCTTGAGTACCTCTCTAAAAAGTATCTGATCGAAATGGATTCTTGGCTGACTGACGAGCAAGCTGCGACAGCACACTTAATTAGTAAGTCGCTAGAAGAAAATCTTTATTGGTGCCTGGTTTATTCTCGTTGGGTTAACGACGACACATGGCCCATCATACGGTCTCATTTTTTTGGCAGCATGCCATTTCCACTCAGCACTATAATTCCTTTTCTGGCTCGAAAGGGAACAATTAAGCGAATAGAGGGTCAAGGTATGGGGGCACATACTGCTGAGCAGGTTTTGACAATTGCTAAGCAATCATTCGTGAGTCTCTCGACAGTATTGGCCGATAAGCGGTTTTTCTTTGGCGATAAGATGAGTTCGTTAGATATTATCGCCTTTGCTCAATTAAGTTCGTTTACCCTCGCTACCCTAAACAACCCGACTAATAGTGCTGCTCGCGAGCATCAGAACCTAGTTGAGTTCACCGAGAGAATTGAGCAGATCTATTTTTCGGAGATAGCCCGCTGAGTGGTATTTAGGAGCGTAGGTCGGTTAAGTTTTCTTGGGGTTTTGGTAAAAGGTTGGAGACGTACTTCTTGAGCAGTCGCACAGGCGTTATAATCCACATCAAGAACCACGATGCGGCCTTCGCCAAGTCGCAAATGTTGAATTGATCGTACCAAACTACCTTGATTTAATGCCGCTCAGCCTGTGCACTACACCCTTGACTGAACTAAAGGCCAATGGATTTTGAGTAATGTACAGTTCATATTTATTATGGAAACATCTACAATAGGGCGGCAAATGCCGCTAAGCTGACGACTGTCAATGTTTAAGTTCACGACTGTCAATGTTTAAGTTCACGACTGTCAAGACTTAGCGCTAATACAAATCGTTCAATTAAACGTTCTGCATTA
>JAESTB010000279.1 GCA_016763815.1 Arenicella sp. | reverse complement strand
TATGCACAAAACAGTTATGAGATAGAGCTACTTGATTCGTTGGATTCTGAAACACAGGGAAAGTTGGGCTGCTTGCCCTTTGATGTAACTTGTTTCGATAAGCGAATCACCGCTGAATGCCCGTCCGAGAATTTGTATGAGGTATTTGATATTATTCGCCCACTACGTCTGCATAGAGTCAGGCGCTTGGAGTCTGATTTAAGCAGCGTATTTTTAAGGTTGACTGGGTCAAAATTAGTACAAGGAGAATTGTCATGAGCACCTTAGGCCTGCTTTTTGTTGAGATGAGAAGGATGTTAGTCCTGCAAATCCGTTATCCGATGGATTTTGTTGTCGGATTGTTTTTATTTAGTTTTTTGTTTTACGGTTTGCTGGCTGGTGCAGAGTTTATTACTGGCGCTGAGTCGTTTAACCAAAATTTGGATGGAATAATTGTCGGTTATTCTGTTTGGATGGTTCTGTATTCAGGTATGAATTTTATACCCAGCACAGTTCAAGGTGAGGCGGCAAGGGGGACCTTAGAAGCCGTCTTTTTGTCCTACGTTAGTGTCGATAAAATATTTCTGCTGCGCTCCATCGCCGAATCGTTAGTAAGTGTTCTGTTTACAGCAATTATATTACTCGTTTTACTTTGGCTTACGGAACGAAACCTCTCATTTTCAATAGCGATTATTGTTCCGATAGCGACTACCGTGATCGCTGCGATTGGTGTGGGTTTTTTGATCGGAGGCTTTGCACTAGAGTACAAACAAGTTGGGCAGGTTGTAGTGTTGGCTCAATATCCTCTTCTGTTTTTGATGATGACACCTTTTGAAAAAATGGAGAGTTTCATTATGCAGTGCTCCATGTTCTTACCGGTGGTGCCGAGTGCTATCACTTTGCGCCAAATCATGATCTCTGATGTGCCTTTTTTAGAATCATATTACATCATTGCGATTGCAAATGGCGTTGTATACCTACTCTTAGGTATGTGGGCTTTTAGGGTTTTTTCAAAAAGAGTAAAAATGAAAGGTTTGTTAGCAGGGTATTAAATTACAGGAACGTTAAATAGGGAATATAAATTGGCTATTAATAGAGTCTTAAAACAACTGCGTCATAAGAACATTCAGCTTATCTTGGATGAACAAGGTAACCTCAAAGCGATTGCTGAAAAGGGCACATTGGATGATGTAATTAAAGCGGAATTGAAAAGTAATAAAGCTGACTTAATTGATTGGCTTAAAAGCTTACCTCAGTCATCCAGCGATGCGCATTTATTGCCATTGCTGCCGATTGCTCAAGGGGAACGAAATGAGGAGCAGAGATACCCGCTCTCTCATGCACAACAACGCCTATGGTTTGTCAACCAACTCGAAAAGGACAGCACTGCTTACACCATCGCAGCGGCATCAAAAATTATCGGTAATGTAAATAGCGAGGTGTTATTTTCGGCTGTCAGTAAAATTGTGCGTCGGCATGAGAGTTTAAGGACGCATTTTGGCCATTTAGACGGAGACGCATATCAAATAATTGTCGAAGATTCTGAGCTCGATGCTAAGGTTGTTGACCTTGTAAATAGCCCGGTAAACGATGCAAAGGTTGTTGAACAGAGGCTGCAGATTGTCTCGCAGAAGAGGTCGAGAAAAAATTTGATCTAGAACGTGGGCCATTATTTCGTTTGCGCTTGTATAAGCTCGATGAGAGTGAGTATGTCCTTTTTATTGGTTTTCATCATATTATTTCTGATGGTTGGTCAAACCATATTTTTCTTGCTGAATTGGCTTTTTACTACGACGCTATTCAAAATGGTAACCATGAGGCTGAACTGCCAGCATCCGCGCTTCAATATAAAGACTTTGCAGTTTGGCAGCGACGATGCTTAGAAGATGGCTATAAGGAACACTTGTTGCGCTATTGGCGTCAGCAACTTGATGGTTGGCAAGTGCTTAATTTGATTCATGATAATCAACGTTCAGCAAAACTGACGAGAACCGGAAGTCGTTACGTCATGTGGTTGGAGCCTGATTTGGTCGGGGCGGTGAAAGCGGTTTCACAACAACAATCGGTAACCTTATTTACTCAACTGTTGTCTGTTTTCTATGTGTTAATGTCTAAGCTCTCGGGGCAAACTGATATTTGTCTTGGCACAGACGTGGCTAACCGGACCAGGCAAGAAGTGGAAGGCCTTATCGGCTTCTTCGTCAACCAGTTAGTGCTTCGAGCTGATTTGTCTGACAACCCAAGTTACGATGACTTCGTCGCGCGAATAAAGCAAACGACACTGGATGCTTACCAGCACCAAGATCTACCTTTCGATATTCTCGTTGATGAATTGTTGGAACATCATGATCTAGCACACTCGCCGTTTTTTCCGGTTAAGTTCATCATGCAAAATACGCCTAATAGTGATGACGCGAGCGGTAATTGGGTTATTGAGGACGTTGACCTTCCGCATTCACACGCTAAGTTTGAAATGACATGGTCGCTCACCGAGCATGACAAAGGCATTGAAATTGTTATCGAATACGATAATGAGTTGTTCAATGAAGACACGATTGCGGCTTACGCACAGTTCTACCGTACCATTGCTGAGAGAGTCGTAGTAACTCCGGAAATGCCTGTTAGTGCAATTAGTTTGTGCGCGCAAGGTGAGTATCAACATTATGCTGCTTTCAATCGGTTTAATGATCGTGTTCTATCGGAACCTTTGACACTCTCAGAAAGTGTAGAGGCGTATGCAGCGTCATTAGCAACAACAATAGCAGTTCATGACGAGACAGGCTCACTAAGCTACGCCGAGCTCAATCAGCGAGCTAATAAACTCGCGAATGTATTACAACAACAATACGGTGTTGAGCCCGAGTCAAACATTGGTGTTTGTTTACCATCTGGTTTGGGGTATATCACCACAATGGTGGCCCTGAGCAAACTTGGGGCAGTGCTGGTACCAATAGACATCGGCCTGCCGGTAGAGCGCGCAGCACAACTTGTTGAAGAGGCAGATTTTACTATGATTGTTAGTGAATCTGATTCCTTGGAGGTGTTGCCAACCTATGAGTTGAATTTTATTGGGCTGTGTTGTCTTGATGAAATAGGCGATGATCTAGCGGCGGCTAGTGATGAAAATTTAGGCATTGTTGTTTCTGAAGATCAACTGGCATACATGATTTTCACGTCCGGTACCACCGGTAAGCCAAAAGGCGTTATGGTCAGCTATAAAGGGTGCCGTACTTTGGCGGCTGAACAACGGACACGTTTTTTCGTCACAGAGCAAGATAGGATATTACAGTTCGCGTCGATTGGATTTGACGCTTCTGTTTGGGAAGTAATTATGGCCCTGTTTAATGGGGCTAGTTTGTATTGTCAATCTGCAGGGCAGTTGATGCCGGGGGCGAGTCTAGTCGAGTATATCAACCAGTTTGGGATTACTCATGTCACTCTACCTCCATCTGCATTATCGGTGATGCCGACTCAAGAGTTGCCATCCTTAAAGGTTTTAATATTGGCCAGTGAAGCCTGTAATGACGAACTCTTAGAGCCTTGGAAAGATAAAGTGGCTTTGTTTAATGCCTATGGGCCAAGTGAGGCGACTGTCTGCGCGACGATCGCCGACTTCGATAAGAACATCGGAGGCTTTGACAATAGTATAGGCTCTCCAATTATGGGTACGGATGTGTACATTATGGACGGTGACGGCCAATTGGCCCCGCCTGGTGTCCCCGGTGAGCTTTGTATTGGCGGTGTATCCCTTGGTAGAGGTTATTGGCGAGATCCAAAACAAACGGCTGAG
>JAESTB010000278.1 GCA_016763815.1 Arenicella sp. | reverse complement strand
CCCCGTTGAGAGTGCCCGTTTTAGCATATACCAACACCGTTTTAGAGCTGGCCATAATCTTCTTAAATAAAGCTTTGTTCGGCTCTAAGGCCTTCAGCAAATCGTTAATCTGCTCAGCGCTCAGCCGATTCTTACGAGACAAACCTGAGCCATCATCAATACTATGATGTTGCCAGCCGAAACGAGTCGCCAAAGCGGTGTTAGCATAATCGCGACTACAACCAAACGATACCTTATCTGTCGTAGCATTATCCGCAAGCTTTAAAAAAACCTGATTGGCAATAAAATTATTTGAGAACTCTAAGGTGCCGCGCAGCACATCAGCCAAGCTGTGTGTGTTGAGATGTCGATAAAGCAAAGCTTCACTGCCATCTAAGGTTTTATTGGTAGCGATAACCGTGTTGGTCATCCCCAGCTTGGCGAGCAACAACTCAGCAAAATTCGATTGGGCATTATCGCTATTGACTAAATTAACTCTATCAACTGATTTCCTAAGGCTGTGCGCCATTTTTTTTGCGGTATTAGTCAGCGGTGTCTGAGCTTCAGCGCTTTCTACAATGCCGTTTTTCTTACTCAGCTTAGCGGTATTAAAATTTGCCGACACGGCCGACACTGGCGCATTGTATGGATCGGCAACGTTACTTCTTCCCGGCACCGAAGCAATGCTGAAATAGTTATTATCAACATTCAAATGGCTCAGTTTGGTAACGCCGCGCGCCTGCAGAGCTGCTTTCAATGCTACAACCAAAATATCCAACTCTTCTGAAACTAAAAATGGGTCACCATAGCCCTTTACCCATAGTGTTTCGCCAAGAATATAGAAATCAGTGTGAAATCGATGTTCCAGGCCCCATTTATCTATCGCTAAATAAGCAGTCGCAAGCTTGGTAACCGAAGCTGGTATTAGTGGCTTGCTCGCCTGCCATGAAAAAAGGCGAATATCGTTATCAGTAACGACTAGCACCGAATCATCTTTTGTAAGATTAATGTTCTCTAAAACAGAAGCCTCAGCGTTGGATACCCAGGAGCAAGAGAACATAAATATCAGCAAAAAGACCTGTTTCATTGTCAGCCTACCTAGACGCTCAACTCAGCTTTAACTGAGAGCGCCAGGTCATACACTTCATTTTTACGCTTGCCACTTAGCTTGGCGGCAATGCCCGCCGCCTGTTTAACTGGCAGATCAACCAGCAGCACCTTTAAAATTGCGACCACATCGGCATCGCTACTAGAAACTGGCTCGACCCCGGCCAACATCAGAACAAACTCCCCACGCGACTGATCATCATCAGCTAAAAACGTTGCCAATATAGATTCAGCGCTGCCGGCTAATACCGTTTCAAACCTTTTGGTTAGCTCCCTCGCAACCACTATTTGTCGCTCACCACCTAGAACCTCGACGACGTCAGCAAGGCAAGCTTTGATTCGGTGAGATGACTCGAGCAATACGGTGGTGCGATGTTGATTTGCGTAGGCGGCAAGCGCTGTTTGCCGAGCACCACTCTTGGACGGCAAAAAACCATCGTAAACGAAGCCATCAATGGGTAATCCCGCAATCGATAAAGCCGCGATAATCGAACTCGGCCCCGGTACCGCAACAATTGAATATCCCGTCGCTCTCAATGCGCGAACCAGAACGAACCCCGGATCACTAATCAACGGTGTGCCCGCATCACTGATCAAGGCGAGGTCTAAACCTTGGTCTAATTTAGATTTAACCCACTCAATTTGTGATTCTTCGTTGTGTTCGTGACAAGAACGTAACTTACTGCCAATACCATAGTGGTTTAACAATCGTTTACTATGTCGAGTATCTTCTGCCAGTATAAAGTCTACTGAGCCCAACACCTTCAACGCTCGGTGGCTAATATCACCTAAGTTACCGATCGGCGTCGCGACCACCATTAACTGGCCTGGTTCGCTTGAATTTGAGGCTTGGCTATCATTACTAACTGTTTGGCTGTCTTTGCTAAATGGGTCGCTCACTCGGTATACTTCGCTGGATATAAATAGGTTGACCAGAATAATCGGAATACTCCCAAAATGCATCCACAATTAAATAGCCGTATGAAACTCCTCAGCATCGTAATTGGGGCAGCGCTACTCACCAGCTGCGCTTCAGCACCGATCCGATCTCCGGCCAAGGTTGAAGCAAGGGACATCATAGTCACGCAACCGATAACAACTGAAGTCGATGGATCACAAGACGATGATCTAACAACGCCATTGGAAAACCGCTTTGATGATAAAGCCCTCAAAGCCGAAGAGCTTAATGTCAGTCGGGCCGAGTATTACCGTCAGCAGGCGCAAATTCAAGATAGTCGCTATGCTCAAGTTGATTCAATACTAAGTGCCGCCGAATACTACATTCAAGCACAAGACTTCTGGGCAGCGGAACGCACCGCTGGCGAGCTTTATTATGATGCGCTAGATACCATACAGGCTGATAGGCTGACAATTATTAACGCCTACGTCGCGTACTCGAAAGGTCAGCACGTACAAACAATCTCGCTGTTAAAACCATTGTGGAGTCGTGTACCCGACACGCCTGACATCGAGATAACCGACGACGCTGAAATGCTCGGCAACTCCGGTTTAGTCGGCGACTCCGGTTTAGTCGGCGACGCTGAGCCACTACCAACAATAGCGGAGCACGTTAAACTAAGCACTCAACAAGTAGACGCCCTGCTGCTCGGCTCATTTAGCTTTCAGACACTCGGCGCCTATGATTCGGCTATCGCCGCACTTATTAAACGTGAGCGTTCGCTGCTTGGCCGTACTCGTAGTGAAACCACTCGCTATATTTGGCAAGTAATCAGTGCATTACCGGTTGCGCGCCGGCAAATGATTTTTGATAGCACCCAAAATAGGCTGGTGAGAAATAGAGTTGAGCAAAGCCTAACAACGGTGTTAGCACCGACACCAGCGCTACCTCAACAGTTCACTCAATGGAGAGAGGAACGCGAAAACCTTAGCAAACAAACGTTGGACAACACATGGAACAACGATTCGCCTCGCTCGATTGCTGTTTTGTTGCCGATCAGCTCAAAGTACAACGTCGCCGCGCAAGCAGTGAAGGACGGCCTCGACTACCAGCATAAT
>JAESTB010000277.1 GCA_016763815.1 Arenicella sp. | reverse complement strand
TTACAAAGTAAAAACCAGCACGGGAGCCATCACCAGCCGGTCTGTTGTAATACGCGGTGGTGGTTTTCTCGGCAATATCTAAGGGAATCTCCTTTAGCCCATAAGGCATGCGCGGCAATCTACCAAACAACTTGGGTAATTGGCCATCCATTTTTTTGGAAATAGTCGACGCCACCTGCATTCTCTCTTCAGCCGTCTTGGGATAAAATTCTGGCGTATCTCGAAGGTAAATCAACCATTCTTCGAAGCTACCCTCAAATTTTGCTTGTTTGATAACCTCAAGCATTTCCGCTTTAATTCGCGCAACTTCAGAGAGGCCTACGTTATGAATGTCATCGGCGCTCGCTTTGGTGGTAGTAAAGTATGCTACGCGATAGTCGTAATATTGCTTACCGCCAGGCATATCGTCAGTGCCAACATTTGCACGACATTTAGGTGCGTACTGTTGCAGATAGAACTCTTTAAAACGTTTTAAGGCCGGTAGAATCTCTTTCTCTATTAACCACGCCGCCTCTGATCTCATATTTGCGAAACGCTGCTCATCAACAATACTCGGGCGCTCGCTAAACGGTGAGAGAAAGGTGCTGTCGGCAACCTTGTCAACAAGGTGCGTTTCAATCGACTCTTCGAAACCTTTCATGGGGGCACAAGGTTGTACCCAACCAGCGTCAAGCCCGGCTTGGATACGGCTACTAGCACGAGTTAAATACTCTGGCATCAACGCTAGGCGTTTTAGATAGCTGTGATAATCACTCTCTTTGAAAAAAGGCAAACGACTGACCATACCGGTGAGACTCAAAT
Source organism: Arenicella sp. (assembly GCA_016763815.1). Taxonomy (GTDB): domain Bacteria; phylum Pseudomonadota; class Gammaproteobacteria; order Arenicellales; family Arenicellaceae; genus Arenicella. The sequence goes on along the minus strand of JAESTB010000277.1, from coordinate 6,256 downwards.
GCGGGCCTGAGCGATTATTCATTATTAGATATTTACCACCGTGTTTTGAACCTTCGACCTCGTTACGTAGGTCAAGTAGTAAGAGAGAGTGATTCAGGCGATTAGCCTCACTCAGCTTGTCAACTTTGGTAGCGTCTAGCTTAGTAATGAATTCTTTTGCTTGCTTAATCGATGCGTCATAGGCCGCGAGCGACGGGTCACTTAACAAATGGTCGTAGTCCCTGACTCCCAAACTAGTGGCAAATTCGGGCCTTTGTTTTAGCTGACCCGCCCAGTGGTCATCCATTAATATTTCAAACTCGCTATCGGCTTTGCTCTCAGCAAGACAAACCGTGGTACTGAGCATAGCCAACACCGCTAGGCTAAAAATCAATCGAAAAGCGTTCATATTAAAACCCTGATAAGCTGAATTATATTAATCGTCGTATAACATCATAAGCCAAATCGTTGAAAGACTAAATCAACTCAGCATCGCATTCGACAATCCCGATTGCGAATAATTTTGCGGCGTGGCAAGCTGCTGAGATGTTTTTCCGTACATTCTAATTACCTAACCTAATTACTTAACCGAATAGAGCGCCCTTGTGTTTAGCAAAATATTATCTAGATTCCGTGCCACCTTGTTTCCTGAAGCACCGGCACCCGTTGTAATTAGTCAGCATCAACGAGACATCCTAAGCAGCAAGGTTTCTCTCTACTCAACGTTGAGTGCAACCGACCAAGCACTATTTGAACAGCGCTGCTTAGCATTCATCTACCACACCGAATTTATCGGACATAGGCTTGAAGTAACTGATGCCGATAGAATGCTGATTGCCTCGGGTTCAGTGATTTTAGCCTGGGGCTTCGAGCAATGGCACTACGTCAAAGTTGACACTGTTTATCTAGTACCTAGTTCATTCAATGACAGCTCAGAGTTCCGCCAGAATGATTCCAATATTACCGGTCTGGTCGGCACCGCACATCTGCGTGGCAAGATGATTTTAAGCCAACCGGCGTTACATCAAGGGTTTGATAACGATCGCGATAAGCGCAATGTTGCTCTCCACGAGTTCGCTCATTTGATTGATTTGGCCGATGGTGATATCGACGGCTTGCCGCGACAAATCGTCGAGCAAAGTTATTCGCTTCCGTGGTTAGAGCTGATCGCCAGAAAAATCACTGAGATACGGTTAGGTAAAAGTGATATTCGCGATTACGGCGCAACCAATAATGCTGAGTTCTACTCAGTTGCGACCGAGTACTTCTTTGAGCGCCCTAAACGCTTAAAACAGAAGCACCCTCTTCTGTACCAGCAACTCGAAGGTTTCTACAAACAAAACCGTGCCGATGTTCACCTCGCTGAGCGCATCCGTAAAAAAGCGCCATGCCCGTGCGGCAGCGGTAAACGCTATAAGCGTTGTTGCTTGAAAACGGCCTAGTTTTAAGCAAGCCTGGTTTTCCCCAAGCAAGCCTTATCATATACCGATGTTAAGCTGCTTCCTCCTTATCTAGCTCTTGAATGGCATTAATAAATACCTCTTTAGGCTGGCCACCTGAGACAAGATACTTGTTGTTGAAGATAAATGCCGGTACCGAACTGATACCCTGTTGTTGGCTCAGTTGCTGGTCAGCACGAACCTCTTCAGCGAACTTATCAGACTCTAGAATGTCCTTAGCCTGCGGCTTAGGTAAGCCAACCGTCTCAATACAGCTAAGTAGATCGTCATTGCGACTCGGATTGCCAGCCTGCTTAAAATATAGGTCGAACAAGGCGAGTTTCAACTCTGTCTGTAAATTATGCTCTTTGGCCCAATGAATTAATCGATGAGCGTTAAACGTGTTATACACACGGCCGTTTTCTGGAAACTTAAACTGGTAGCCAACCGACAAACCTCTATCGACTAAGTTTTGCCGATTTACTTTAGCTTGCTGATCGGTCACGCCGTATTTCTGTTGCAGGTGCTCAGCACGATCTTGACCTTGCTCTGGCATTGATGGGTTTAGCTCGAACGGCCGCCAAGAAATTTTAACTGAATCTTTGGCATTCAATTGCTCCAATGCCGACAGCAATGAGCGATAGCCAATAATGCACCACGGGCATGAAACGTCTGAAATAATATCGATAGTATGCATAAATTATTTTCCTATAATTGAGTGTGCAACTGACGCTAAACCTCAGCCGACGCCATTTTTTACCAGCCATTGTTTCAACTGGCTTAGCGACATCGCACCAGACGACCGTGTTACTTCTTTACCCGCCTTAAACAAAATCAAGGTCGGTATGGATCGTATCTGCCAGCGACCAGCCACCTGCTGTTGGTCTTCGGTATTGAGCTTAGCGAACCGAAGCTTAGGCTCGAGCTGCTCCGCTGCCTTCTCAAAGGTCGGCGCAAAGCTCCGACATGGCCCACACCAAGGTGCCCAGCAGTCAACCAACACTGGAATCTCATTATGATTTAACACCGTTGCTACGTTAGCTGATGTTAACTCGATCGGATTGCCTTGAAATAACGCTATTTTACACTTAGCGCATTTGGGCTTATCACCAAGGCGGTCCGATGGCACTCGATTGGTCGAGGCGCATTCAGGGCAAGAAATATTAGTGGTCGAAATGTGGTTCGTCGGCATATTTAGTTATTCAATTCAGTGGTGATCTTGATTTCGTTTTCTAAGGTTTTATGCACCGGGCATCGGTCGGCAATTTCTAGCATCCGGCGGCGCTGCTCTTCGCTTAAATTCCCTTCCAATGTGATGGCTCGATTAAAAACATCAACCTTACCCTCGTTTTTTTCGCAATCGACGCAGTCTTGCGCGTGTATCCGACGGTGTTCAACGGTCACGTCAACATTAGCTAAATCAATTTTCTTGTGCCGAGCATACATGTTCAGCGTCATAGTAGTGCAGCTGGACAACGCCGCCCCTAAGAAGTCATACGGTGACGGCCCGAGATTGCCGCCGCCAACACTGACAGGTTCATCAGCCAGCAAGCGATGACCACTCGCGTTAATATGACATAAAAAGCCTTGCTTGGTCTTGGCACTGGCCGACACACCATGGTGTTCGACGAGCGGAGCTTCCTTTACTGCAATGTATCGCATCACCCAACTGCTCAGTACGTTGGCGACGTATTCAGCGTCTTGCTTATCACTTAGCAGATGATCAGCGTGGTCAAGACTAACAAAGCTTTTAGGGTGCAATGCTTGTGAAAATATTTTACTAGCCTCGTCTATCGATACCGTTTTATCGCTAGGCGAATGCAATACCATCAGGGCTTTTCGCAAGTCTCGATAGTCGATTTTATGTTTACCCATGTCATCGACGAACTCTTGCTTAAATTTAAAGGGCCGGCCAGCCAACTTAACCTCGGCGGCACCCGATCGCTCGATAGTTACCAAGTGCTCCTCAAGCAGACGTAAAATATGCTCGGGGTTCGACGGTGACCCTATACACGCAACCGCGTTAGCCGATTCGATCATTTGCGACGCGGCGAGTACGGCGGTACCACCCAGAGAATGCCCTATTAGTAATTTGGGCGCTTGAAACTCATTCTTTAAGAACTCCGCAGCATCTATCAAATCATTGATATTAGTCGAGAAATTACTATCGGCAAAGTCACCTTTACTGCCGCCTAAGCCGGTAAAATCAAAACGCAGAGTTGCTAACCCTCGCTGTGCCAAGGTTTCAGCAATAACCACCGCGGCTTTGATGCTTTTGGTACAGGTAAAGCAGTGCGCAAACAGTGCATAGGCAATTGGCTGGCCATCACTTGGTTGATGAAGCGCGCCAGACAGATCGAGTTGATCGCGGTTTTTAAACGTAATACGCTGCTGCATGCATTTTTAAGTAGTTTAGTATTTTGAACATGTTAGCAGACCGCTATCGAGATACATTTATTGCTCAAATTTTGGTAAAAATCTGGCAGCTCAAATGAATTATTATTGTTTTACGATAATTAATCATTGTTTTAAGTTGTTTTTAGTGTATTTTTAAATGCCTATCCAAATTAATTGGGCTCAATTTAAATGCACGCTAATAAACTAAAACGACTCTCGACACTTATGTCGATGATTTGCGCAGTTCTTATTTTCGCTCTACCTATGGTAACGATTTGGTTTTGGATTAATTTTCAAAGTAATGCACAGCTACTATTCACCGCTCAACAAGGCGTGCTTCAGCTCGAAACAATCCGACCTTGGCAAATCATCTGCGCCGGCGCAATTAGTGTCACTACTACCTTAGTTGTGGTGTATGGGCTGATTCAACTTCGACAATTGTTCGAACACTTTAAATCTGATAATTTTTTTACCAAAGCAAGTGTTCGATCGCTACATCGTTTTTGTTTAGCCTTGTTCGTTAGCGCCATATTAAAGGTGTTAAACACCGCGGTGCTTAGCGTTCTGCTCACCTTTAATAATGGTCCTAATCAAAAAGCGTTTATTGTTAGTTTCGGCAGCAACGAATTTTGGCTGCTATTCATTGCCGCCACCTTTTTGACCATCGCTTGGTGCTTTAAAGAAGGCCTTGCGCTCGCCAACGAAAACGCTTCGTTCGTATAGCTTAGCTATGAGTATCATCGTAAATCTAGATGCCATGCTGGCCATGCGTAAAAAGCGTTCAAAGGAATTGGCTGAATATGTCGGCATCACCGAACAAAATATTTCGCTACTTAGAACGGGTCGGGTTAAAGGTATTCGTTTTAATACCTTAGAAAAAATATGTGAGTTCTTAGAGTGTCAACCTGGGGATATATTGGTGCACCAAAATGAAAAATAAATTAACTACGTTAATAATTCTCGTAACAATCTCTGGATGTACCAGCAAACAGCTTTATGAGGGGGTGCAGGAGAACAGCCGAAGTCGGTGCCAACGTGAGCCGAACCAAGATGCACGAGAAGAATGTCTCAAAGGCCTAGAACCTGACTACCGCCGCTATAAACGCCAGCGCGACGACTTGCTCAAGAATGATGAAAACTAATCAATTAGCATCTGCATCAGTGTTGGCATTGCTTTGCCTCACTTTTCTCTGTGCATGCACCTCTGTTCCGCTATCGACTATTTGGAAACTGCGCAACTTTGACCCGCTTGACGCCAACCCAAATGAGATTCGAATTGCGGTGATCACTGATCAGATTATACAACTAGAAGATGAGTCGGTTAGCCTACAACTAGGCTTTAGCTCAGCCGACCGCAATCACGATTTTAGCACTATGGCCAAGGCTACTGTAAAAGCCAACGCAACGGTCGGTCAACTGCAACAATACGTAGAGGGCGAACAACGTATCACTCTATTCTATTTAGCTGACAGTGCGGCAGACGCCATACGATTAGCTCAAAACCGGCTGCGTATTATCAAACAAAATGATATTCAGGGAAACGGTAGCTTAACAATTAATGTTCACATGGGCTGCTTCAATGGACCAAAACCCGACAGCATAGTGGCAAATGTGTATGCACAATTTAGCCCTAACCAAGGGTATGTAAAAATGATCTCAAATATCGATCTATTACACCAAGCCAACGTTAGCGATTCCCAATTTTGGCAGCAGTGTACTGAGGTTAACCTTGCTACGTCCAGCCGCTAAGCCATACGGCCTTATCGTTCAAATCACGCCACTCGAATGAGCGTTGACGCTTGCTTATCACCGCTTCTATAACGCATTCGAGTACGCTGGCATTGCCGTCGTACTCGACCGCAACAATGATGAAATGCTTTTCTTTATTGACCGGCTTTACCGCGGTCCATTTACTGTTGAGTAGCTTTTTAGGATTAATTTTATTCACTTCTTAAGCTTTTTATTTACCCGCTTCTTAGGCTTTCTATTTGCCGCTCGCTTTAGTTTGATTGACTGCGCTCTTAAGGCTGCCTGGAAACCTTGTTCGGCCCAATATGCGGCTTGCTCAGGATCGTCATAAATCTCTTCCGGCGCAAGATAATATGACATCTTGGATGTCTTATTATTGGCAACAAATTCGAATGGCCCCAGCCCAAGCTCCTCAAACAGAGCAACGTTAGTGCTGTCGGTCTTTAGGTATAGCTCATCATCGGCAACTAGGCCAAACATTAAGTCATTATGATAGATCCCATGCCCACCAAACATCTTACGGCTTCGAATCGGGCCAAATGATTCGAACACTTCATGCAGGTAATCTACAAACTCACTCATAGAGACCTGTCGCCCCGAGACCTGTCGCCCCGAGACCCTCCAAGAGTGGGTCTAGGTATTCAGCGTAGTGCTGCCATTGTTGCATTGATGTTTTATAGATCGGCTGGCGC
>JAESTB010000276.1 GCA_016763815.1 Arenicella sp. | reverse complement strand
TAGAACTCTATTTTTGTTCACCGATGTGTCTCCCCTATTTTACATTTTCTGATGCCAAGCATCGCTCAAACTATCGCTTTTTGAGTGGTTGCCTAGGCTACGTGCTGCTGTGTTTGTGCGTAGACAAAAACGCCTAATAAATTGAATAGATTACCTATCAACAATGTTATACCAAAGCTTGCCACCACTGGAATTGAGCTAAGCCCAAGCAAGCCAAATGATAACAAACTGGTGAGCGCTGACAGTAGAATAGCTTGCAATGTTACACTCTGTCGTTGCGTTATCTCACGGGCAAATATGGTGTAGTCCATGCCGAAGCCGAGCACTAAAATAATGCCATAACATGGAATAAATTAAGGCTAAAAGCAAATATTAAGCCTAAGATAACCAGCATGGCTGAGGAACAAATAGGAACCGCTACTAACCATAATGAGTTTAGTTTTTGATAGCGTACAAGCACTAAAAGCGCAACTAAAGCATAAGCAAGCAATAATAGGTTTGTTGCAGACGCACGTTGTTGCGCCAACGCGGTGCGTGTTCGAGCAAGGGTATTTACGTACTCCACTCCCTCTAGCGGCTCTACCAATGCCGCTAACTCATCTACGTTTACGCCTTTTTTTATCAGCACGAAGTTAACGATATTATGCTTAGAGCGTAGCCATAATGGCGGCAAAGCATCGCCAAGTATTCTCGCTACGTGGTCTGGATTTAATCGCTGATTCAACCCATGATGATAGGCTTGTTGAATTCAGAAAAAGGTGTCTGAGTTGAAATTTCCGCAAGCAGTTTTTGCACTACACCGCCATCTCCGTACAATTTTTCCTGCAATAAGTAGTCGCTATTCTGTTGGCTCTTGTTTGGTATCCATGCCAATAGACTGGTGAAGTTGCCTGCATCGAAGAGGCCTGACTCACTAATTAAACCGAAAAGTTGCTCATACCGCTGATAGACATCGTCATCGTTGACACCATGAATAATCAAGTATCGACCTGGTTCATAATCGTTGGCTACCGCGGCCACCTTGCGCTCACTAGCGATCAACGCTTCAGAGGCGTTGAAAAACACACGAGGATCATCATCAAATGGCTGGCTAAAGAGAATGATACTGGTGGCCGCAACGACAACGGCGCCACTTATCGCCGCCCAAGCAACAGGTTTAATCAACTTGAGTGGTCGAGAGAACGCGCTCACCAAAAATGGAAACACTTTTTTATCGGTAGTCAGCGTACGGCGTAAAGCCCAATCGCCCAAACATATAACGCTCAACCACGCCATTAACAGTCCGCAACACGAAAACAACGCTACTTTTTGCAAAGCCTGGAGGTCAGAAAAACTCAAGGCGGCATAGCCAATCAGAGATGTCATCAAGCTCAATAACATTGCTCTATGCAGCGCTTGGCGCTCCGAATTATCGGTCTCGTTACCTTGTGTGCCGTGGTAGAAGTAATGCAATGAGTAATCGATTACGATCCCGATCAAGCTAGCACCAAACACGATCGTCAATACATGCACACTGCCATAAATCAGATGAGTGGCTATGAATGCAAAGCCAACGCCCAATGCGATAGAAATAAACGGCAGAAGCAGAGCATGTAAACTTCGAAAGGCGAACAATAAAAGAAGAATCACCCCGATGCCTGAGCCGATAGTTATTCGGCTGATGTCCTGCTTAGAGTCTTTTGCCGCTTGAGCCACGAAGAAAAATACGCCTGAACGATCCACTGTAACTGGGTAGTCAGACGCCACCTCAGCAATGACTATATTCAAATTCGTCATCAAAGACTGTTGCGCATTCATGTTCATAGCGCCGTAATCTATTCTGAGGTTTATCACCGTGTTAAACCCAACGGCCTCGACGTTCGATAAGCCCGCACTGGGGTTATCGAGTAGAGCCAACAGTGTATTACTGTGCCAGCCAAGTGGGTCATCAGCAAAAGGATAAAGACGAATTTGTTCGGACAGGCCGAAAAGAGAGGCCTTGGCCTGTTGCACTATCGCCTCGGCGTTGCCTGATATCAGTTCGGCGCGCTGATCATCACTTAATAGTGAGAATCTAAAGGGCTTGATACCCTCGGTTAATTTTTCAGCCAAAACCTCAGAGGTCGGCAATATCGATAACTCTGAGAGTTTAGATAATCGATTTCTTAATTGCTGCTCAGCCTCGAACACCGAATCGTCATCCCCGCCCGATATTAGTAAGAGTATGCGTTGTTCAACATTTTGAGTTAATTGGGCAATGGCTGCGCGAGTTTCGAGGGTATTCTGGATGCTTGGCGAGACATCCGCGAGATTAGTATCGATCTGAAGCTCACTAGCAATACGCAGCCCCAACACAGAAGAGATGAGTAGTAGGGCGATAAACAACAGCCGCCAGAGCATCAATATTCTATTTAAATTCATCGGCAGTCAGGCACAGATAGACTCTTAACTTAGGGTGCATCGTGTAAAAGGTCACATTCTTGCTTGTTCAATGACACGACTTCCGAGCACCGCAGAGCCGAGTCGGTGAGGCCCTCTAGATTTTCGGTCTTGCTTGATATTATTCGGGTCCATTGGTCTTTACGATCCAATATCGAGATGCCTACCGACATCGATTGCCCCTCACCCTCCTCCTCTTTAGGCTGCGCCAAATTCAGTTCAATTACCTTTAAGCCACGTTTCAACGATCGTTTACGTGGCTCAAGACTATAGATTTCCGCACTGGGTTTACAGGCCTCACTCCCTTCTTGACACTCTATTTCGGGTCTAGTTGTGATCTTAAACTGCTCTGCAATCTGATTCTGATCACCGCCGATTAAACTATTTAGCAATCGCCCCAAGACTTTACCTTGCGCCGATTTGAGTACGGTCGCCGTCTGTTGCTGAAGCTTATATGCCTCTCCGGTTTTCCTAAAAACGAAGATTTGAGATACCGGGCTCTTAGTTTTCCAAATTACGCCCGCTTCGCAGTGATAGTAAAATACACCGGCTGAAAGTAACGGACCGACTAAGCCCGCTACGTCTTTAGATTGCGTGAACGAACCGCTAAATGAGCACCCCTGTGACGGTAGCGGTAGCTGGTCGAGCGAATAGGATAAATTCGACAACCCTAGCATTAGGCTAGTAAGACATAGCGCTACTATCCGACTTTGCTTTAGCATCATCAAGACCTCAATAGTTTTTCAACAGCATCGATAAGCTCGACTGGGCTTTGGAATTGAGTAATTTGATCAGGCATCAGAACGGCAACTTGGGTCGTGCGCCCTTTGGTAAGTTTATCGCCGCTGCTTAGGTCAGTGATCAAGTAATCAATATCAAGTTTATGTTGCCAGTTTTTAAGAGTGGCTTTGACGCGAATTTTTTGCTTGAAAATAATCGGTTTGACATAGCGGCATTGCAGATCGATAACCGGGAAGAAATATCTAGATTCTTCCATTTTCTGATAAGAGTAGCCTATTTTCTCTAACAATTGGCAGCGTGCTATTTCAAAATATTTAGGGTAATTGCCATGCCACACTATCCGGTAGGAATCGACATCGAAAAACGCCACTTCCATATCGAAATATGTTTCCAATGAATTATGCATACAATAAGCCTATCAATGTAATCACCTGCTCGAAATGCTCATCCGTTGACAAATAGATAGCTAAAAAAATTATTGCTGATTAATGATATTGGCGACGTCATCAATGGTTCTAACATCCCTAAACGCCTTTGCATCAATCTCTTTACCAACAAATTTTTTTAGCTCGATGAGTAGGTCAATTGTGTCAATACTGTCGATATCTAAATCGTCATATAATTTCGCGTCGGGCACAAGTTGGGCAGGTTCTATTTCAAACAAATCGACCAGAACCTGATTTATTTGTTGCAGAATATCTTCTTTGCTGTGCTTCATACGATTATAAAAATAGAGTTAGGTAAATTACGAAGGACTAAAATTAACAATTAGCGTAATAGAATTATATCATCAAGCTGAGTCTGAATGATTCGTATTTAGCGTTGCTTGGGCGCCTCAGTAAAGTGTGCGCTATTTCTGATCGAGCAAAAGGCTCAGCTCGCGAAAATAATAGTCTCTGAGCCAGCGGGTTAAATATCGGTACTGCAAGGTACGCGGCAATGTAGCATCAATACAATCTAGAGCTCGTAACGATGGGTCAAAGCGAATCGATATGCGCGATTTCACAGATGGCAACTGATACCATTTCTCACCTTTGCCCAGTACTCTTGGTGTGCAAGTGACCACGATCGGGAGGATTGGCGCGTTACTTGCAACCGCTATATTAGCGACACCGCGTTTAAACTCAAGTTGAAAATCACTTTTGTTACGTGTGCCTTCAGGGAAAATCAAGATATTCTCGCCAGCCTCGAGCTTTCGCTTAGCTATGTCAATTAGCTCGTCGTGATTATTCGGTATGTAGCCCGCCAGTCGAACAGGAATACGAGTAAACGGGTTACGGCATAAATCACTTTTTACCACACAACATAGGTTGTCGACGTAGGCAAGAATAAACAAAGCATCAATCAACATGGCGTGATTCGAAATCACTAAATGGCCTTCAATATCTTGGTCTCGCGCTCGCGTTACGGTAAAGCTAAATAAACCCAGAAACTGCATGAAATTTACATAAAATCGGCACAAACAGCTGATTGCATTGCGAACTTTGCGTTGCTTAACACTCTGTTCCATTGGTACCAAGGCCAGAAAAAGTATGTATAAACCAGGCAACGATGCTCCTACGCCAAAGACAACATAGCTTAGCCCCGCAGCGGCGATTCGCCAATAATGATTTAGAGAAAGTAACGGCAAGACGCGTGAGCCTTAGATAATCAGAAGTTCGAAAGAAGCTTATTCAGAGATACAAAAGCACTCTATTTCGACCAGTAGATCTGAGCGACAAATATCGGCATGCGTATAAATTGCCAAGGTATCGGGATACAGTTCCTCGACAATACGTTTGCACTCCCGATAATCTGCACGGTCACGTAAGTAAACACGTAAGGTACCAATACTACTGCGAGTAAACCCAGTGTTTTGCAGTAAATAGAGAATATTGTCGTTAGTGGTATACAGTTGTAAGCGTAAATCGCCGTGATGCACAGAATCATGCCCCAGAATGCTGGCGGTCCCTGAGATAAAACACAGTCGCTTATCACCTACCTTGGCCGTTGTAGCGCGCGCAAATGACGGACTGCTCGGCCCATACTGACGCGGATAATTAAACGCATCAACCTGCCGAGGGTTAGCATGATGCGTGGGCGCGACGCAGGTAGTCAGCGCACATACTGTAATGCCATCGCTGTAATGCCCTACCGCTGAGGCCGCAGGAAATTGTTGGTCGAGCAGCTTATGCTCGGTAAAGGCGAGTAAGCGTCCATTGCAAAACCGTTTATAGTTTTCCCTATCGCCGTTGCCATGGTTAATGTGTGGAATGTAGTTCCAAAAGCGCAAAAACTCAGTTTGTGGCGACTGTTCAACGAATTTGAGCATCTGCTGATATACTGAATAAGTAACTTGTTCAAAATCATCTTGTTCTGAAAGAGGGGCCGTGATGGTGATGAACTGGAAATTTTTCGATCGACGCCAAGTACAATTTTCTTCGACTCCATCTGCCACTACATCTTCAGACAGCTGCCATACCTCGAGGCATTCTTGCCCAGAGATTTCGGCCACGCGAATCGAAGGTACGGTATCATTAATGGAACTTCCCGTGGCTACATTCTCATAAGACCATAGAGCCAAGGTGTTCGCTTTTAGCAACAGTTCATCGGCGGCAAGCGTGGAATGATAGTTTTGTAGCATAGTAGATAATACGGGCGATTTTCACGACAAATTACAGGATCAGCCAGATTCCAGACAGACGTAAAAGATCTGACTCGAAACAAGCAGCACACTATTCCTTATTAGGTTCTGATTAGAGTTTTAGTAGGCTATTCCTTACGAATATCAGACTCAAGCTCAACCATATTATATTTTTATTCAATCTAATAGTTTAAACTTTCGGCCTTTAAAAATAAAGATCAAAACACTTGGAGAAATCATTTTGACAACTCAAACTGAAGCGGAATTGGCCCTAGCTGTACTTCTGATAGAAATTCTCAACTTAGAAGACATAGAAGCGAATGAAATAGAGCCTGAAGAGCCTTTATTTGGTGAAGGTTTAGGCCTCGATTCTATTGATGCGCTGGAAATTGCGCTGGAAATTGCACAGCAATACAATATAGAGATGAAGGCCGAGGACGAAGGTACTAAACAAGCGTTCGCAACCCTAAGGAGTTTGAGTGCGTTTGTGGAACAACACAAAAGTTAACAGTTATCGTTCTAAGGGTTTTTAGCTATGGATATAGATAGTGACTATGATAGAAAGTGATTATGATAGATAGCGACTATGACAGTCCTCTGATTGAGCGCGATGCCAGTGACCCACTCGCCTTACTAACGGCGCCACTAGCCGGTAATAAACTAAACTCAGGTGTGGTTACCGCCGCTGAGTTTTTAGGACATGTACAACACTTGGCCGAGCGCCTACCAGATGGTCAACACGCAATAAACCTTTGTGATAATCGCTACCTATTTCTAGTTGCACTTTGTGCTGTCATTGCTCGCCAACAAACCAATTTACTGCCGTCCAACAAAATTATCGCGACTCAAACGCAACTGGCCGAGCGCTATACTAACAGCTACATTCTCCATGATGGTGTCAATGAATTGGCTAAGCTGCCCCAGTTTGATCTATCGGCTTGCGATTTTAACGACTCAGTCAGCCATCACCAGCCGCCAAAAATTGCGTTAAACCATATCGCGGTTATCAGCTTTACCTCAGGCTCTACAGGCGAAGCCAAACCGAATATTAAAAACTGGCGTACTCTGCTACAAAGCACTCGAATAAATAATCGTCATATGTTGGTTGACCCTTATCGGACGGCCTACCACCTTGCCACCGTACCCGGACAACATATGTGGGGCTTAGAGACATCGGTACTAATGGCACTGTTTTCAAATGTTGCATTGGTTGATGCTAGGCCACTGTATCCACATGATATTGCTGCGGCGCTCTATCATCTACCTGAGCCTCGAACTCTAGTATCAACACCGTTACATTTACGCGCGCTTTATTTAAGCAATATCCAACTGCC
>JAESTB010000275.1 GCA_016763815.1 Arenicella sp. | reverse complement strand
TTATACAGGAAACGCATGAAAGCGATTGTGTACAAAAAATATGGACCACCAGATGTCCTTCACATTATTGAAGTAGAAAAGCCAATACCTAAAGATAACGAAGTATTAATAAAAGTACATTCAACTGAAGTAACAAAAGCTGATTGTGAAATGAGAAGCTTTAATTTTGCAGTTATATGGTTTTGGTTACCTTTGAGGCTTATGTGGGGAATATTTAAACCCAAAAAAAATATACTAGGCGGCTATTTTTCAGGTGAAATTGAAGCTGTCGGAAATAACGTAACTGAATTAGTCGTTGGCGATAAAATATTTGGTTCTACGCAAATGCGATTTGGCGCATACGGTGAATATTTGTGTTTACCGGATAGTTACACCATTGTAAAAAAGCCCACTAATATAAGTTATGAAGAAGCGGCCGCGGTTCCATTGGGTGCACTTAATGCTCTCCATTTCATGAGAAAAGCAAATATAAAAGAAGGTGAAACAGTTTTAATAAATGGTGCAGGAGGCAGTATTGGTACCTTTGCCATTCAGATAGCAAAAGACATGGGAGCTGAAGTAACAGCGGTAGATAGCCCAATAAAAGAAACGATGCTACGTCAGTTAGGTGCTGATTACTTTATAGATTACACTCAAAAAAATGTAACAAAACAGGGTAATACATACGACATCATATTTAATATGGTTGCAAGTAGTCACTACTCTGATTTCATGAAAATTCTAAATAGAAACGGTCGCTACCTGATGGGCAATGCTAAATTGGTTGATATGATACGATCTGTAGTAACTTCAAAATTAACAGACAAGAAAGCAATATTCTCATTTGCCGGTGAAAAGATAGAAGAGTTAATTACACTAAGAACGATGATTGAAGCTGGTAAAATTCGACCTGTAGTTGATAAAGTATATTCGATTAATCAAATTATAAAAGCTCATCAAAGAGTTGAAGCGGAGAAAAGAATTGGCATTGTTGTTTTATCCTTTGATTTAGAGAAAAGCCTAACAATTAGCGCACAAAAAACAGGACAGGCTAGTTAAGAAAAGATTTTTTCACCTTCGCCTAGGTGTTAAATTTTCGATAGCTTCTACTCGAATGAACTTATTAGACGTGGGATATTCGGGCGCATGACAGGCCTTGAAAGACTTGTTGTTATGCCGGCCCCTGCCCAACTCAGCTAGCGAACGGTATTTTTAATGTTTCTTTGTAGTAACTTAATCCAAAAGCTTGATCAGCTTATCTAGTTGAGAATAAGAAGTAACGATGCCTATCTACCAACAATATCTTTATGTCATAGGAAGTTTCCAGGGAATATTGCTGGCTTCGCTTCTCTTATTTAGCTTTAGGATTAGTATTGCAAGTCGAATTCTGGGGGTTTGGTGTCTATTTTTAGCGCTAAGTTTGTTGGCCAACTTTATTACTATGAGCGGTGAAATAAATATATTTACGGGCTTGATTGGGTGGCACTTTTTTCTCCCTGCGAGTTACGGCGCCTTGCTGTTTCTGTATTGCCGCTACGCCTTAGTTGATAGTTCCTTGAAGTGGCAAGATCTACTCCACTTTATTCCGTTTGCATTATGCTATTTGTTGAACCTAGATATTTTGCTAGCGTCGCCCTCTGAGAAGCTACATTTTGTTATAAGCCACCAACAACCGACATTAAATGTACAAATAGCGCAGTCAATATTGTTTATCCAGGCGTTCGTTTATTTGGCCTTAAGTGCCAACTTGATTTGGCGGCGTCAAAGTCAGGCGTCTCAAACACTGTCAAGCTACAATCCCGCTGTATTTACCTGGTTATGGAGCTTGCTTAGTTTAGATTGCGTTATATGGACGCTGAAATTTATGGGGGCTGCGTATGACCATTCATTCGCGTTTTTCTTTGTCGGCGATATATTAATTACGGTTTTAATTTACAGCATTGGCTTGGCGCAGTGGCGAAACCCTCGATTATTTACCATTGAGCTATTTTCTAAAGAACAAGACTCATTTAACCATGGCAAGGCCCACCAGCCCGATAGTGAGTTAGGTGAAAGCAACTTGAAGGGTGACCTTAGTGGTGAACCCAAGAGTCAAGCCCAACGCGGAGCACTTGATCCAGAGGTGCGCAGTCAGCTTTTAATACATGTACAGCAGTACATGAATCAACATCAAAGCTACCTTGACAACCAACTCACCTTGACTCGCCTTGCGGACGCCGTGGGTGTTAGTGGTCACCATCTATCGGAGGTACTCAACCAGCACGATGGTAAAAATTTCTATCGTTTTGTGAATGAATATCGTATTGATCATGTCTGTGAAAAATTAAAGAACGACCCATCTCTAAAAATCTTGGATCTAGCGATGAGTTCTGGTTTTTCTTCCAAAAGCACGTTTAATGCCGTGTTTAAACAAATCACTAAACACACGCCGAGCCAATATAGAAGCCAGCTTATTGTAAACTAGCGGCAAAGGTACAGTTCGGCCGAACTGTACGTCCTGTTTGATCGATTCGGACGCCTTTAGCGGCCTTATCTGTTTGAATTGAACCACTCTCAAGTGATTCAATTAGACAGATAAAAGGCGAGTGCATGCAAGTAAACGAAATAATAACAACGGGGCTCTCGGCCAACCAATGGTTTAGCCTAGCAGGCCAATTGGCAATGCTAGGGTGGGTTATTCTTATATTCCTCCCACGGCGTATAAAGCCATTATTCTTCATCGCCCAATATGCGATTCCTTTTAGCTTAAGCTTGTTATACGCCGGCTTGGCTCTTAGCCAGTACTTTATTAGTGATGGTGATTACAATTCCCTAAGTGGTGTTCGTGCCTTGTTTAGCAACGACTATATGTTGCTGGCCGGCTGGGTTCATTATCTAGCGTTTGACCTGTTTATTTGTGCCTGGATTGCGCAACAAGCTGACCAATTAGGTATGTCTCGCATGATTCAAGCTCCGATATTTTTAGCGACATTCATGTTTGGTCCGGTTGGACTTATTCTGTTCTTCATAATACGCGCAGGGTTTCTAAATGGCGCAACCCGAATAGCGGCTGACAACCCCAAGACAGGTGAAGCAGTAGACGAGTCTGGAACGCCCAATCGCGTCGGTGTGGCTCTTGAGGGTGTTCAACATGTTTAAGTTAAGCTCACTTATAATCGCACCAAGAAATGTTGGCTCATTTCCGCTATTGCCGTTTCGGCTTGAAGAAGACAATACAAGCCGTTTATTGTTGATGTGTGGCTTAATCATGGCGGCTTTTGTATTTGTATTGGTGCCGGCGCAGGTATTTGACCCAAGGTTGTTTGAAGGTTCGCCAATTTGGCATAAGCCGATTAAATTTGCTCTATCATTGGCGATACATTTCTTCACATTAGCTATATTGGCCCAGCAAATCAGCCGCCAATATCGTGTGACTAAAACCCTCACATTTTTTGCTTACGCGAGTGTATTTTCAGCCATGTTTGAACTTATTTATATAAGTATTCAGGCAGGGAGAGGACGACAGTCTCATTTTAATTCGGAAACTGGCTTCGAAGCGGCTATGTACAGCGCAATGGGGATAGGCGCATTACTCTTGGTTGCTGTGTCGTTTGTGCTCGGTGTAATGATTTGGCGTTTTAGTCGCTATAGGCTGGCTCAGACGGACTCTATAGCCAACAATTTAAACATCGGTGATGCCAATTTAGGCCTACGTTGGGGCTCGATAATTGGCTTAACCCTTGGCTCATTACTAACCTTGGTTTTTGCCGGTTACATGTCTATCTCTGGGTCACATTATATAGGTCAAGAAGTAGGCCAAGCCAGTACGGTGCCGATTGTTGGGTGGTCCCGTAGTATTGGGGATTTGCGCATACCGCATTTTATCGCAACTCACCTTATGCAGATTTTGCCATTAATCGGCTTGATCAGTGACAGGCTAAATTGGCGCTCTAAGCCAGTAATAATCGTGTCAACATTGGTTTTGACCGGGTTTAGTGTCGTATCGTTTTTAATAGCTCTCGCTGGGCGGCCACTGCTTGGTGGCTAGCAGTATTGGGGGCCAGAAAATCAACCTTGTTAAGAATGATCGACAGCAAGTTATTGCCCGATGATGGCGAGCTACTAATACAGCAAGGTACGATTGTTCGACGTTTAGTGCAAGAGGTACCCCGTGATTTGGATTTTGATATTCCTCGTGTGGTGGCGCTAGGCGCCGTCGAGTACTAATGGATCGAGCGCTGATCAAACAGCCAGATATTCTATTACTCGACGAGCCAACCAATCACCTCGATATCGAAACGACAAAGAAGAACAGGCAATGCTCATTGTTCGTAGTTAACCAATAATGGCAGCACAATGATAAAGATAGGGGCAGCAATAATAAACTCAGTTATTAACGCTACAAATGAATCGTTAAAGATGTAGAACATGATGGGCGTAAGAGTGAATTACCATATAAGAAATATAATCATTGCTGTTGTGTTAACCCTTTGTCTTTACGCAAGACAATCAGGCGTGCGGCTAAACTCATAATCAAATACATTCTGATGTTCGTTGCCATATTTTCACTATTTTAAGAGACACTGAGGATTGCAGTTATAGGTACCATCGAATATTCTCCTACGCTACTTGCCAATTACCACGTTGCATCCGTGACAAATACATCGCCACCTTGGTTGTTGATATTTTTTCTCACATCATCACTATTTCTAGCGTTAATATTGGCTTGCATCGGACACAGAGAAAGAATTGTCATACGAGGTGTGGTAAGTGAAGGCATTACAGGCATTTTTATCCGTTCGTCGAGTTATGCTGAGGTCTCAGTATAGTACTGTCAGTACTTTTAACTAAATAGACAAATGACATGCCTGGCTACTACCTTCATACAATAAATGCTCGACAGGCGCTGGAGGCCATCACGAATGGATTGTCCTGCGTCCGGCTCTCCATTGATCTGAATTTTTCGGAACGGGACTTTTCTTTAAGCGACCAAGGTTTAGTGCTCGACGAAGATAATCGACTGTCCATTGACGAACTCAAAAAAATCATCAAGAAGACGCAAAGAATCTACTTATGCCGCGATGGAAATATGGTTCCGCTTGAAGACCGCAGTTCTGGTTACTACAAGCTTGTTCCCACGGCTGGAGCACCTCTGCTAGAAATTAGCGGCGTTAAGATGCATATATCCAAGGGAACCGACCCCTTTGTTAGTGCCTCTGAGATGGCTCAACAGGTGGTGCGTAGGGGTGACAAGGTACTGGACTGTTGCGGCGGACTGGGCTATGCGGCCATTGCTGCCCACCGATTAGGCGCAAGCGAGGTGTTAAGCATTGAGCTGAGCCAAGAGGTAATGGGGCTGCGCGCAAAGAACCCTTGGTCAAACGATTTAAGGCAAGAGGGGATTGTGCAACGTCAGGGCAGCAGCTTTGAGCT
>JAESTB010000274.1 GCA_016763815.1 Arenicella sp. | reverse complement strand
TATGGCTATTGCGGCCTCAGTAAATCAGCATCACTTAATAAGTTAGGTTTTAGTTTAAAAAAAGGAACTATTGCGCCCAAATCAGTTCAGATTGTGTTGAACGATAGGCGTACAAGAAAAAGTTATAGGTCGAACCTTGCTCCTATCGACAATGCGCCGCGAGCTAAAGAGGTTAAGTATCAGATTAAGCAACATACATGTAAGCAAAACGTTGCACCAACGCCATTTCATTTCGATGCGCGGTTACATAGCTATATCTATAGGTTTCTTGGAAACCCATCAGGTCCCGAACTAATACGACACGAACTGCAATACGACGGCCAACCTCATAGCTATTACATAGACGCGAATCAAAGACATCTGGTTTACTTTTTTCCAGACCAATTTAAGATCGCTAGGTGGGATAGGCCACCGTTTGCACCGAAGATGTCCGTACAGATTAACTCTAGAGAAGACGATACCGGCATATCCGATGTCATCATGACCTATTTGACCGCACCGGTTACTGATAGGCAACGATTGAAACAAGCCGCCGCAACGTTTTCGGTAAATCTAATGCCTGATGACCAGGCATTAGATATGCAGCCATATCCGGTTGTTGACTACTCATTTCACATCAGCCACCCAGTAGCTGCGGGTAACCGTAGTAGCGACCAAGATGTGTCTGCGAATGCGTTCTATCAAGGAATTCATACTACCTTATTAATGGAGTTGCCCGATTTTGTGCAGTGCTTTGCTTCGTTAACCAGTCAGACCGCGGCGCCTTTTCATGGCACCGTGTCGGTGGTGGTGAGTGAAGATGAAAAAGTCCACTTGCCATTCATTGCTGATTTTTCAGATCTTGCTGGCAAATTGTTTGATCACGCTATTCTCGAACATGACGATGGCAACGTGTCTCTTACGTTGATCAACGCGATAGAGAGTTCATTGAATATTGCGGGGCTCTCAGTTGAATTGGAACGTGACGGTATCAGTACCGATACAAACTTAACCTCAACTCCAGGTTTACCAAGCCTGTTAGCTCCAGGGGAAAATATTTCTTTGGAGCTCGTTCCTAATACTACTTTGAGCAGCAATACGCCGCTTAAAGCCTTGCTCGATACCAGTGCTATTGATGTGGTTTTAGATGACGACGCGGTCTTTAATTCAATTGTCAATAGATCGACTACTGAGTACTTTCGGATGATCACCGTACAAGTTGTACCGATGGTATTTGAAACCGTCGTAGGTCGTGAATCTGAACAAGTAATGGGACTAATCATTCACATTGAAGGCGACCAAGGCACCCATAGTATTGACCTAGATATCGACAATTTAGTCGGCAGCGCACGAGTTGATTATTCTGTCGATGATTTAATCTTACGAAATGAAACATCAATCAGGTATCAATATTGGTATCAAGTCGCTCGTGCTAATGGGCGTATTGAAACGATCGACGGAGGCGAATCGACAACGTCGAAATTCTTCTTGGACGTGAGCCGAGTTATTGACGGGAACAACGCATGATGCTCAACGGTCTTCCAGATTTTTCACGCGAGTTAGTTTTTAGCCGGGGTCGTGGATACCATTGTTATCACTACAATGGTGTCGTCGTATTGCCGCACACTGTCGAAATTCCGTTTGATAATTCTGGTTTGCCAAAATTTGGCTTGCAGCTATTGAGGCCTAGTACGCCATTTTTTGGTCATAAGGGCCAGGCAATCTTGAGCGTACTGCTACAACCGGCTTTCGATCTTAAGGCCGCCCGTGATTACTTTGAAGAAAGGCAGAATGTCGTGCCAATACAACCCTGTGTCGTTAATCATGGGGATGTATGTTTTTCGTTACCAGAAAGTTTTTCTAATATAGATATAGTTGACGAATTGGCGGCGTATAAGCCGCTAAACCTTCACGGTGGTGTGGCGCAACAATTAATAATGCATTTGAGTGCATTCGCCGGAGCCTTTTGGAAACAACTCATCACTGAAGGTGTCTTGTTAATCGACAGCAGCTTGAACTATAGAATCAGAGGGGTTAGCCCGCGTTTTAACTGTAAAGTTAAATTTAACCCACAAGAGCTGCCTGGTTCGCTGCACACTATTGCTGAGCAAAGAAATGTTAAAACAGACGGAGTCTTATCATTAGCATCTCTATTAAGCATTGTCGACGACAATTTGGATACCTTGCCTATCAGTTTACTAAACATCGACAGTCCGTCTACGCCATTTATTATTTCGGAGATACTCGATCAAACCAGAAGGCAATTATTTCTAGAAGCATTACTTGATCACATTATAGATCGCTTTTCGGCAAATACATGTGTTAACCAGAGTAATGAGCTATGCAGTAAGCTCGCTCTGGTCGATGAGTTTGGCGCGGGTACGTTTGAATGGAACATGTCTAAGCCACTATTGAGCGAACGGTTGTGGTCGATCACAGCCAGTCCATTTAATGCAATGAATGGACGACTAAGTGGAGCGCAATTAAGTGAGTTGATAGAAGAGAAAGAATTACCGTTCATTGCTTCTAATAAAAGCCAAATTTTTGTCTATGCAAATTTTGCTGACAATGCAAAATCTGTTTTATCTTTGGGCGCAAATTTCCGCCAAAAAGCGATTCTGCCAGATCGTCCAGTAGCATTAAATAGAACGTTAGAGTTCATTGGCGACGATCTAAGCGCAAAAATTTTCTTACACAATAATCGTGATAACACGATTAGTTATAGCGTTGAAGGCGTGGCGGTATTAGAAACCGATAAGGGTATTATTAATTGCCTCGGAACGGTTACGCCTAGCGCGGAATTACTTTTAGTCTTAGGGCCGCATGATTTTTCAATTATCCCCATTGCCTTTGCTCTAGACCCAAGCTGGCAAGGTTTTTTTAATGCCGATATACAACTGAGATTTGAACATGACCATCGTCTGCATAAAGTTGAGGAAAAATTAGATGCAAATCGCCCAAGCGTTCAGTTTTTTGTGCCCAAGAGTGCGATCAATATTGAGGGAAAAGTGTTACTTCAAGATCGCTCTTCAGGAAAAACCCTAGAGGCTGATTTTTCCGGTATGTCGGGCATGGCTATTAACCAGTTTGCATACGCCCAATGCGGCATGCAAACGGCTCAAATCGTCGCTGAGTTTTCCAACGACCAAACTTGGCACGCCGTCGAATTGCGGCCTGTTAATAGAGCGTCAGAATCGGCTGCCGATCTGAGTCTTGTACACCTTACCCCTAGCAACCCGGAAACGTTCTGGCGTTGGTTTTCTCATAGTCCATTCGACGCGGCTTACCAATACCGCGTATTAGATAGTTTAGGTCGACCAACACATGATTGGCTTACTGTCGAATACCCATACCCGCTACTTCGTTTGGGCGTTTTAACTAATCAAAGTATCGAGCCCACCGTGGTGACGGGCTCGCTATAAAACGATGGAATGTTACCACCCGTAATTTTAGGAGATAGTCATGACAAACAACAAATACATAGTACTTCAAACACCCGATAGCTTCGTTTCAGATTTTGAAGATTTTGGGGCTGGGCCAGTTAGAATGGGCAGTTCAGGAGATTCATCCGCCGCCGTTGCAACCAAGAAGGTTGAGGTTCAAGAGATGGATCTTAGTGCCGCCGACGTGGAAGACATACGCCGTGATTCACGTACTGTTGCTATTGCAGCGCCAATGCCGCTTAAGCTTATAGAGCCCGAGCATTCAACGCTTGCCGATGGCCCAGAGGTGACAGCAAGTGGCAGTACGTGGGGGGTAGATGCGGTTGGTGCTTCGGCGTCGTCGTTTGATGGCACAGGAGTCAAGGTTGCGGTACTAGATACCGGCATTGACCCGAATCACCAGGCCTTTAATGGTGTAAACCTAATTCGCAAAAATTTCACCACAGAGACCGACGATGATCTACACGGGCATGGCACTCATCGTGCCGGTACG
>JAESTB010000273.1 GCA_016763815.1 Arenicella sp. | reverse complement strand
TATTATTGGCCAAGGCGATGCTAAGCGCGCAGTGGCGATTGCACTACGTAATCGCTGGCGTCGATCACAGGTTTCTGATGACAGTTTGCGGGCCGAAATCACGCCTAAGAATATCTTAATGATCGGACCGACGGGGGTTGGTAAAACTGAGATTGCTCGACGCTTAGCTAATCTTGCCGATGCACCGTTCATTAAAGTTGAAGCGACTAAGTTCACCGAAGTTGGCTATGTCGGCCGTGAGGTTGATTCAATTATTCGCGACTTGGCGGATATAGCGATCAAAGGTCAGCGCGAAACTGAAATGAAAAAAATGCAGGTTCGCGCTGAGGATGCCGCCGAAGAACGAGTGCTAGATATTCTGCTGCCGCCTGCACGTGATGTTGGTTTTAAACCTGACTCGTCGGATAGCAAAGACGGCGCAGCGCGACAGAGTTTTCGTAAAAAATTACGTGAGGGCCGTTTGGATGATAAAGAAATTGAAGTAGAGGTTTCAGCTCAAATAGGCGGAGTCGAACTGTTTGGCCCACAAGGTATGGAAGAGTTAACCAGTCAGTTGCAAGGCATGATGAAAAACATGGGTGACGGTAAAAAGCAAAGCCGTAAAATGAGTATTAAAGAAGCGTTAAAAGTACTCACCGAAGAAGAGGCTGGAAAATTAGTAAATGAAGAAGACATCAAGCTCAATGCGATTCAACGCTTAGAAAATCACGGCATTGTTTTTATCGATGAAATAGATAAAATTATTGGTCGTTCGGAAGGTGGTAAAAGTGCCGATGTCTCTCGTGAAGGTGTACAGCGAGACTTGTTGCCGCTGATTGAAGGCAGCACTATTTCGACCAAGCATGGCATGATAAAAACTGATCATATTTTGTTTATTGGTTCGGGCGCTTTTCAGCTATCTAAACCGTCCGATTTAATTCCTGAGTTACAAGGTCGCATGCCTATTCGAGTAGAACTTGCCGCATTAACAGTCGATGATTTCACTCGTATTTTAACTGAGCCCGATGCCTCACTGACTGAACAATATGATGCTCTATTAGCGACTGAGGGAGTTAAACTAACGTTCACTGAAAACGGTATACGGCGAATCGCAGAATTGGCCTGGCAAGTAAACGAGAGTACTGAAAATATTGGTGCGCGACGACTGCATACAATGTTAGAGCGATTGCTCGAGAAAATTTCATTTGAGGCCAGTGACCGATCTGGTGATTCTGTTACGGTTGACCAGGCTTACGTTAATGAACACCTTGATGAGTTAGTAGAGAACGAAGATTACGCTCGCTATATTCTTTAGTCTCAGTAATCAAATAGGTGACACTCATTATTTTTAACATTCTGTCTCGTCAGTTTCGTAAGCAGTGGAGCACGCCGTGGCGTGCCCTCGCCACCAGCCAGCCACTATATTGAATGGTATAGTCCGTTTATGATATTTGCGATACTCTTCATCATGGCCTTTCTGATTGGGCTGATTACTTATTTGCTTAGCAATAAATGGCTAGTAGCCGTGTTGCTTTCGATGGCCCTATTTGTGGTCACTACGCTTGCCGATACCGAGGCGCAAGAGAGCTGGAGTTTCACCTTGATCTTTGGCTTGCCAATTGTTTTTGTCGCTAGTTTGCTCGGTGCATACGTGGTAGAGCTGCGGCGTGGCGAGTCGGTTGAGGCAGAAATTGGGGCGCTTGATTTGGATCAACCCAACTCGGATGAGCCCAATTCGGATGAGCCCAACTCGGATGAGCCCGAGTCACGTTAATTTTAAATATGGAGAGTTTAATGTTTAACCGTCAGATAGTTTGGATCACAGGTGCGTCATCAGGAATCGGTGAGGCCTTAGCATTAGAATTTGCCGCACAAGGTGCCCGTCTAATTTTATCGGCCCGAGGTGAAGACGCCCTGCAATTGGTAAAAGCCAAATGCGATGCAATATCGGACAATGATAGCAATCTCGTGCTGCCGATGGACATTACCGACGAGGCAAGTTTAGCCAACAGGGTTGAGCTAGCCAAAGCGTGGGGTGGTCGCATAGACATGCTGATAAACAACGCCGGCATTACCCAGCGTTCGAGTTGTTTGAACACCGACATGGCGACCTACAGGACCATCTTTGAAGTTGATGTATTCGGCCAAATAGCCCTAACCAAAGCCGTCTTGCCGGGCATGATTGAACAAGGCAGTGGTCACTTAGCGGTCACATCTTCTATTTCTGGAAAAATCGGAGTGCCTTTTCGAACCGGTTATTGTGCTGCCAAGCACGCTATGATGGGTTTCTTTGATGCTTTGCGCACCGAGGTAGATCATCAGAATATAAAAATCACCACAATTATTCCAGGCTATATACGCACTCCGATCTCAGCCAATGCGCTTTCAGGTGACGGCTCTGCTTACGGCCGAGAAGATACAGAAATTCGTGGCGGTATGGATGTCAGCGAATGCGCCAAAGTTATAGTCAAAGGCTTTAAGAGCCGAAAACCGGAGATTAGCGTGGGTAAAGGTTTTGAGATGAATGCATTATGGATCAAACGGTACTTTCCCAATTGGTTGTTGAAAATAGCGGCCCGACAGTACGCCAAAATGGCTAAGAATAACGATCTGATTTGATTGCAAAAGGCACT
Source organism: Arenicella sp. (assembly GCA_016763815.1). Classification (GTDB taxonomy): domain Bacteria; phylum Pseudomonadota; class Gammaproteobacteria; order Arenicellales; family Arenicellaceae; genus Arenicella. Next base: position 7,749 of record JAESTB010000273.1, on the reverse strand, counting down.
CAGCAAGCTTGCGTGAGACGAGAACGGGTTTTACCTAACAGGGTGGTGAACGTAGCCGGTTGCGACTGGCAGCGATGTAATGGCGGATCAAGGCGCAGCATGGATTGCTCGTTTTGATGTGAAAATAAGTGATCAGCCTAAGTCTCAGATAATCGAACATGATTCGTCACAGTAATGAGCATCAATGTTCAGTACAATGAACACATAACCGTAACCGCAGCAAACGTAAAAATATTATGGTCAATTCAGAATGCACTTCAACCTTGTCTCTTGTTGATGACGAACTCGCCAGCACCTTAACGGGCATTGTTCGTGGTGTTGAAAAAGAGGGTTTGCGTGTCACTGCTGAATCATCTATCGCTCAGACCGCGCATCAGCCAGCCTTAGGCTCAACTCTGACACATCCGAGCATTACCACTGATTATTCAGAGGCACTACTGGAGTTCATAACGCCTGTGCTTGACGGTGTTGAAGCAACCGTTGAGTATTTGAGTGATTTGCACACGTTTGCATCGAGTAAGATTGAGCAAGAACGAATCTGGCCCGCCAGTATGCCGTGTCAGCTCGAAGGTGACGAGAGCATTCCGATTGCCGTTTACGGTAGCTCAAATGTTGGTACGCTGAAACATGTCTACCGGCAAGGGCTTGGGGTTCGCTATGGTCGTATAATGCAATCCATCGCTGGAATTCATTATAACTTCTCATTGCCGGATACCTTTTGGCAAGCCTACCAAACAAAACAATGCCCTCAATCGGACCAGTCGTTACAAGACTTTAAATCGGCACAATATTTTTCGTTGATACGAAATTTTCGTCGTTACTCTTGGGTCTTGCATTATCTTTTCGGTGCGTCACCGGTATTGGACAAATCCTTCTTGGCCGGGAGCTCACAAGATGAACATGGCCTTGATCCTTTGCTCGAAAATACTTACGGCTTACCGTATGCAACCTCGCTGCGGATGAGCGACTTGGGTTATCAAAATTCAGCGCAAGAAGAGTTGCATGTCTCTTATGGCTCGCTTGACGACTATGTTACTACCTTATCGGAGGCGATGGGTCATAAGTATGAGGCATACCAAGAGATTGGTGTCAAAGTCGATGGTCAGTATCGTCAATTGAACACCAATGTTTTACAAATTGAAAATGAGTACTACAGTGATATTCGGCCAAAACGAGTGACGCAATCGGGTGAGAAGCCAATTGCGGCACTGCGTGATCGCGGTGTCGAATATATTGAAGTGCGCATATTAGATATTAATCCGTTCCTTGCAGAGGGCCTTAGTGCACAACAGATCCGTTTTATGGATGCCTTTCTTCTATATTGTCTGTTCTCGCAATGCCCTGAAGTCAGCCACACAAGCTGCCCTGAAATTCGAGACAATCAACGTGATGTAATACTACGAGGTCGTGACCCGAGCCTTACCTTGCAGCGTGGTGGTGAAGCAGTGCCATTTAAGACTGCAGCGACTGAATTGATAGACGCCATAATGGAAACTGCTAAACTATTGGATAAGGCGCACGACAGCTTCGAATACAGCTCGGCGATCTATGCTCAACAGGCGAAAGTAGACGACCCAACATTGACACCCTCTGGTCAAATGATGGAGTTAGTTGACGCGGGTAATGAGTTTATTGACATAATCAGTGAGCAAGCGAATAAGCATCAGACACATTTCGCTAGCCTAGATAAAAATACTACGTTTCAAGAGAATTTATCGGTAATTGCAAAGCAATCGATAGAGCAGCAACACCAGCTTGAAGCCGACGACACAGTAAGTTTTGACGATTATCTGGCCGAGTACATTAAGCGTTGATGATAGCGACCGTGTTTGTCTAATCGTAGACTACAAGGACATATATTCGGCCTCATGTGATGGTGTTTTTTTCCACCATCGAGCCCTACGGCCCGCACCCTGATGAAGATCCGCTGCTAGACCGCAAGGTTCGCAATACACCAGCGAGGGCTTCACCGGTGTCCTGAAAGTCAACCGTATTCGCATTAGTATGGATGGTGCGGGGCTGGCGTGATAACGTCTTTGTCGAACGATTGTGGCGCAGCGTGAAGTACGAGGAAGTCTATCTCAATTGCTATGAATCTATGGCTCATGCTAAGCAGTGGCTTGGCCCATGGGTCGGTTTTTACAATCGTAAGTATCAGACCCTCAAATCAACGCCCAACCAAAGCAAGATATCGTTGAGAAACAAAAAAGGGCCGCATAAAATCAGTGAAAATAACGCCTAAGCGAGCTGTCCAAATATAGCGGTACACTTCTATAATTTGGCGGCAAAAAATTGGCACAACTAACGACATTGTGGCTGGCGGTATAGCCCTTAAACTCGGTACCCCCAACGTAGGTGGTCCGGCTATTACCAAAGGTGGTGTCATTTTCCATAGCGGCACCTTGGATTACTATTTGCGGGCTTACGATGTCAAGACCGGCCACGAACGTTGGAAAGACCGCTTGCTTGCAGGTGGACAAGCAACTCCCATGACCTATGTTTACAAAGAACGGCAATATGTGGCGGCAGGCGGGCATGGGTTCATCGGCACCATGCCGGGGTGACTACTTAATTGCCTATGGCCTTACCTGGCGACTAACATGGGTGTACACGATTAAGCACGCATTGATTGCGACGATTGTTTCTCATGGTGAAATCCCTAGCGCATAAAATAGATAGGACAAGCAATACTAAAACCACTACACGTTCTGAAGTATTGGATGTGGTTTGAATATCCGTCGAAACTCAACTTAGCACAACCGTTAGAGTGGGTGCCCACGGCGTAACGGGCTAAAGAAGGGGCTTATACTATTTCTGGCGATACCGCGTCGGAGCCATTTGGTACTGCCTCTTAAAGCTGCGGTTGAAGTGCTCGATACTATTGAACCCTGTATTAAACGCTATGTCGATTATTTTTAGATGTTGATAGCTCGTTGACAGCAAATGGCGAGCCGCCACTTTTAGGCGTTGAGATAGTATGAATTGTGAACAACTCGTGCTCTCCAATTTGAATAGCCGGCTGATATAGCGCTGCGTTACGTTGGCATTATGAGCAATCTCTAGAATACTCAAATCACTACGATGCAAATTATCTAGGATAAAGCTTTTGACAATCGACAAGTGGCCTCGTTGACGCATAGAAAGTGGTTCTGCAATGGCATTGGCATTCAGTAGAGTGCCAAGCAATGACAGCGTTGTTTCGCTAAGGCTGTTTATTTGAAGAGTTGACAAACCCTGATCGCGAGCTTGCCATGCCTGCATCAAGCTGTCGCCAACTATTTTACTGAATGGGTCACTACGTTGAAACTTTAAGCCTGTGGGGATTTGTTGAGGGTTTGTGTATTGCCTTAGCCTATCAATCGGTATTCGCGCGACGATCATCTCATGATAGTTTTCAATCTCCACTGCATAAGGTGATAAGTTTCGGCAGAGAGTGAAATCGCCCGATTTCAAAATAACGTGCTTGTCGTCTTGACTGTTTTTTGTGCTGCCCAAGGTTTGAAAATGCAAAAGCATATCCTCAGAGCTGGCTTGATTGATATGAGGCTTGGTTCTGCTCACTAAAGACGCATCGGAGGTAACTTTAGAAAGTTGAAAGCTCTCCATGTCACAACATTCAATAGAAGCGGAAAAACCTTTCTGTGAGTTTATGTTTTTACGGGTCTGTTCACACTTTAAATGCGTGAAAGTATCGCATATCGCATCATTCCAATAGTCAAGTTGCTGAGACTTTGGAACGTCTCGTGTGTTGTACTTTGCTAGCAGCATCGTACAATCTTGCAATAATGGGGCAATTAACGCAATAGTCAAATTTCTAAACAAGACGTGTTTCTTTAAAGAAATAACAAAATAGTCAAGATTTTGTTCCTCTTAGATCAAGTTTTTTTGTGTCATCTGCTTATGATCTAATTTCACGGTAGTTAACGTGTTAATTATAAATAGAAAGATAAAATGAGGAGCATAACTATGAATGCGTTGAACAAAAAAGTGTTAATTGGCGGCCTAGTACTCACGGCTAGTGCGATATCATTTCCACAAACAGCCTTAGCGCAAGCCCTAGAAGAGATTGTAGTTACCGCGCGTAAAAAATCAGAAAGCTTGCAATCAGTACCGATTACAGTTTCGGCGTTCACTGAGCAAGGTTTGGCAAATAGAGGAATTGAAAATAGTGCCGATATTGGTAATTTCATTCCCAACGTTCAATTTGATACCTCTTCGTCCTTCGCCGGCACATCTACTTTTCAAGCCTATATTCGCGGAATTGGGCAAAGTGATTTTGCAATTAATACAGACCCCGGTGTTGGTGTTTACGTTGATGGCGTTTATTACGCACGGGCATCAACCGGCGTCATCGGTCTATTAGATGTAGAGCGGATCGGAGTGTTGAAGGGTCCACAAGGCACTCTATTTGGTCGTAATACGATTGGTGGGGCGGTCAACGTTATTACTAAGACACCAAGTGAGGAATTGGACTTTACGGCTAAGCTTACGGTTGGTGAGTTTGATCGCCGCGACTTAAGTGTGAGCGCAAGTATTCCGTTATCTGAAAATGTGTTTTCTAGTTTTGCCTTGTCAACCACCGAACGCGACGGTTTTCGGCGGCGTATACCATTTCCAGGAGCGACATCAAACTCTGGGCAAATTAGCTTAGACCAGCAGCTGGTAACCGGTGGCAATGTAGACGATGACGAATTTTTAGGTCAGGAAGATGCGCAGTCCTTTAGGGGTAAGCTTGTTTGGAATGTAAACGATATTTTAGATGTAACGTTATCAGCCGATTACTCGACCAGCGACAATGGCGCCACACCTACATCGTTATTGAACGCAGAAGAAGGCACACCAGCGGGCTTGGCGGGCCTATTTAACGCTTGCGTTGCAGGCGCGCCAATACCGCCATGTGCTACCTCGGCGTTTATTCAGAATGAAACACTTCCTTTTGATAACCGCTTTTTAACCGGCGATATTGACACTACCTTTGGTACTGGTGCAAATTTCAGCCGCAGTGATGACTATGGTTTCTCGGTAACAACCGACTGGCAGATTAATGACTCTTTGGCGCTAAAATCGATTACGGCATTCCGTGAACTAGATGCCGAATTTGGTGTGGATATTGATAGTTCACCGGCCAACTTTGACCAAACCACATTCACTATTGATCAAGAGCAATTTAGCCAAGAAATTCAACTTAACGGCGACGCCGGCCGTTTCAGCTACACCGTTGGTGCGTATTACTTTACCGAAGATGCTACGCAAGCGGATAACGTACCTATTGCTGGCGGATTAATTCAAGTGGCCGGAGATAATTCGCAAGAAACAGATTCAGTGTCATTGTTTGGGGAAACCACTTTCTCAGTTAACGATACTGTTGACCTGGTTTTTGGCCTTCGATACACAGATGAGGAAAAGACTCTCAACTTAAATCAGCGCAGCTTAAACCCAGAGTTCTTCATTTCAACCGGCTTTCCTTTAGTCGCATTTCCTCGAGCCGATCAGACATTTTTAGGGCCTGAAGAACCTCAGGTAGCAAGCTTTACCAATACATCTGGCCGACTGGGTGTCAATTGGCAGGTCAACGAGAACGTTTTCACATACGTTAGTTTCTCTCAAGGCTATAAATCAGGCGGTTTTACGACACGACTTACGGCGCCGTTTAATGCTGAATTTGGTGCATTAACAAATGGACTAACAAATCTTGAATTTGACGAGGAGACGGTAGATAGCCTTGAGTTTGGCATTAAAACTCAACTATTCAACAACCTAGTCAGGTTAAACGCATCGATTTTCTTCAATACCTATGAAGACATACAAATTGTTGTACAACGAGGTGTTTCTCCAGCCAACGAAAATGCGGGTGCGGCGGAAATTAATGGTTTTGAAATAGAGCTTGAAGCTCTACCAACTAACAACTTAAGTGTAATAGCGACGTTTGGTTATACCGACGCCGAGTACACCGAGTTGGACCCATTGTTGGCTACTACTCCGTTTGGTGCCTTTGACCAGTCAGCCAAATTACCAAATACCCCTGAGACCACCGCCAGCATCGCGCTTAACTGGACATTGCCGAAAATAGTACAAGGTGACACCACATTAAACGTCAACTACAGCTTTACCGACGAGGTTTTTAACGATACTGAAAATACACCCCTTCTACATCAAGACTCTACTAATATCTGGAATGCGTCTATGGGCTGGACCTCAGAGAGCGATAAGTGGGATATACGATTAGGGGTGAATAATTTAAGCGACGAACGTCGGCTGGTATCTGGCTTCAACAGTGGTGCCCTGAACTTCGTAGTAGGTAGTTTTAATCGACCTCGCGAATGGTACTTCACTGTTGGGTATAACTATTAGGTCTATTAGCTTAATAAAATAAGTACCGATCAGCTAATGCGCCGCATTACCGGCGCATTAGTTTTCTAACTATACCGAGGTTTGGTTGTGAGGCCTTTAATATGAATCGATTAACTTCCATCTTTTTCGCGTGTATCTTTCTGTTGGCAGCTTGTAACAATGAACAAAGAGCTGATGTCATCGACGCTAACTCTAACGAGAGTTTGGCGGAGACCGTCCAAGAGCCGACAGTGGCCGTGAGAAGAGGCGCAAACACCGACTGGGCAAAGCATGGAAACAGTGGCTCTGAAGAACGTTTTAGTACTTTAGATCAAATTAATAGTGACAATGTGTCCGAACTTGGCCTGGCGTGGTATGTCGATTTGCCAGGCGAAAGCGGTCAAGAAGCCACTCCACTGGTAGTCGACGGTATCATGTACACCACCTCAGCTTGGAGCCACGTGTATGCGCTGAACCCGGTTACTGGCGAACAGCTTTGGCACTTCGACCCCAAGGTAGCGAAAGAAGTTGCGGTTAAAGGCTGTTGTGGACCGGTAAATCGTGGCCTAGCGTATAGCGATGGCAAAGTTTTCATTGGCGCCTTTGACGGACGTCTGATTGCCATTGATGCAAAAACAGGCATGCCGGTTTGGGAAACCCAAACAGTGGATACAACTAAAAGTTATACAGTAACTGGCGCGCCACGAATCGTTAACGGCAAAGTATTTATTGGTAACGGCGGCGCTGAATTCGGAGTTAGAGGCTACGTATCGGCCTACGACCAAGATAGCGGCAAGATGCTTTGGCGATTTTATACAACACCCAGTGACCCGAGTAAGCCGCAAGACAATCCTATTCATGACGAGACTGTTAAAACCTGGTCTGGCGAATTTTGGAAACTCGGTGGTGGTGCTACAGTATGGGATTCGATGGCCTATGACAAAGACTTAAACCTGCTCTACATTGGTACCGGTAATAGTAGCCCTTGGAACCCGCGTATCCGCACCAACGGTGAAGGTGATAACTTGTTCGTATCTTCTATCGTCGCGCTTGATGCGGATACTGGGCGCTATGCGTGGCACTATCAAACTACCCCGCAAGACGGCTGGGATTACACCGCAACTCAACACATGATTTTGGCTGACCTGGAAATAAATGATGAGACGCGCAAGGTCATTATGCAGGCGCCGAAGAACGGTTTCTTTTATGTGTTAGATCGAACTAATGGTGATTTTATATCGGCTGAAAACTACGTACCTGTGTCGTGGGCGAAGGGAATAGACGACAACGGGCGACCTGAAATTAACCTTGAAGCTAAGTATTGGGAACAGATAAACCCGTTCTGGTAACACCTGCATGGACCGGCGGGCACAACTGGCACCCGATGTCGTTGAGTTTAAAAACTGGCTTGGTCTATAT
>JAESTB010000272.1 GCA_016763815.1 Arenicella sp. | reverse complement strand
TCACCGCTTTAATCAAGCTAGATTAGCAACTGGCGACTTGAGGTCAACCGCTAATCACCAATTCAGCATGCATTGGTGATAGATTAGAAGGGCATAGGTTCGGCCCTTCAATGAAAAAAATTGCGTGCTTCGAGCGATCGGCATATAGACTAACAAAGCAATTTGATAGGCATTTACGCTAAGGCCTTCGTGCTAAGGCCTTCGTGCTAAGGCAGAGAGATAACTAGGCTTTGATGCTGTATTAGCGGTTCGACGTTAATACGCGTTCAAGGTAGTCTAGCGCTTTGGGATCATCAGACTGGCCTAACCAAAAGAAGGCTTCCTTCTTTATCGACGCCTCTGTGGCGGTTTCGATGAGTTCGCTTAGGGCCGGTGTCGATTGGCTTGGTTTCAATTGTGATAAAGCGAATACTGCTTTTTTCTTTACTGACGCTGGGCTTTTACTCTTTGCCAAGGCGACTAAAATAGACCTAGGGTTTTCATCTTCATTTTGTGAAAGCCAGAAGATTGCTTCTCGTTGGACTTCTATATCGGCAGCAGTTTGCGCCAAGCCAACTAATCTCTGCCAGCTTACCTTGCTTCTAATTTGTGCTAATGCGAGTACGGTTTTCTTTCGGACCGCGTTGTTGTCGCTATTTAGCAGAATATAGTCGATCACATTGATCGCCTTTGACTTATGGTTTTGTGCCAACCAAAACACAGACTTGGTTTGAATTGCTTCATTAGCGCTATGTTTTGCAAGCTGGACTAATTTTTTAGATGCATTTTCATGGCTGTTGACACTGAGTGCGAAAACAGCTTGGCCCCGCACTTTATTATCCTTGGTATCGTCATCAACAATTGTCAGTAGTGATTCATAGCCGGCGTTATTTCGTGCTTGGCCTAGCCAGAAAATAGAGTCATGTTTTAGCTCTTTGGTTTCACTGTTTGCGAAACTCTCTAGTACGGTATGAGCGTCGCTGCCCTGATGCAATGCTATCGCGGCTAAAGCCGAATACGAGATTTGAGTATTCTGTGTGTCTCCTTCGATAAGCTCGTTAAGAAACGAAATACTGGGCTTTTGAGCGACGTTATCGATCTTGTAAACCGTATTGCCGCCGACCTTCACGTTACAATTTTTGCCCGCTAAGAAAAGGTCTGAAGGTGTACCGTCATTTATCTTGAAATAGATATTCAGCCGCTTCGAATTGTCAGATTGGCGCATAGAATAAGACTGGCTATTGACCCTATTGTCGAGACTACAACTCGATTCGGTGTCGCTTATCAGGCAACAGGGCATGCCGTTATTGGGCTCCATTGCGACTTGATAACTAAACCATTGGCCGTTGTTAGTGGCGACTGCGTCGATGGTCTTGGCAATACTCTGGTGGAACTCTATGAGCTTCTGCTCGCCGTTCATCACCTTACTTGTAGCATGGGCTGGTAGCGTTATTAGCAATAGCAACAACGTTAGCGACACGGTGATAATGCTTTGATATTTTAAATTGCTCATTGATCTAATCCTCATTGTTCAATATATCTTCGAAGAATTGCAATGACTCGTCAGAACCCAATAGCGAGAGTTTTTGCAGTGCCTCACGCTTTAATTCAGGGTCGTTTTCAGTTTTTACAATATGGCTTAATCTTGCACCATCAGTCTGAATGAACAATGCTTGTATGACCGCTTTTCGAACCTCAGGGTTATCGTTTTCTTGGTAGATTTTTGTCAGTTGTTTTGCGCTTGCATCGTTGCCATTGATGCCCATTTTCTGAACCGCTTCGGCGAGTAATTGTTGGTCTTGTTCTGAGCCGGAAATTTCAAGCAGAGCTTCTATGCCATCTCCGATAGCGAGGCTATGTAATATATCGCTACGAAAATCTTTAAACTCATTGCTGCGATACATTTCCAGCAACACATCGGCATTGGACATCACCCCAATTAAGTGAATCGCTTGCCTTTTTAGCGCCGGATTTGATTCTGACTTAGCTAATTCAATAAGCTGTTCGCTCTGTCCAGCGATCATATAGCTGTGCAAAACCTTCATTTTAGTGGCTTCATTGTCGGATGATCGATAGATATCTATGAGCTGGGTCATTGACTGCTCTGAACCTGAAATACCTAATACTCGTATCGCCTCTTCCTGAAGCTGTGGGCTTGAACTGTCGCTGGCAAGTGTTGTAATTAGAGCAAATGCCTGAGGGTGGTTGATTTGACTGAGTACAAATAATGCTCTGTTTTTAACTTGTTTGGAACTATGGCCAGCAAGCAGCCTTTTCAATATCTCGAATGACTTTTCAGACGGCGAATTCATCAGTGAGTTCAGTGCATAGAGTTTCATTTCTTCATTGTCAACATCAACACTCTGGCCGCTCTCGTCTTGGATTTCAATTCTTAGAGCCGCCGCATCGTCCAGCCAACGGCTTTGAGAGTGATTGCGCGTCAATTGAGAAATCGTGTTTAGTGCCTCCTGATCATGCCCATTTTTGAATTGGGAGTAGGCTAGCCAATACAGTGCCGCGTCTTGTTTCGCATTGTCGGTTTCTACCAGCTTGGCAAAGGTGTCTCGGGCTGCTTGATACTCCTTATTGTCTAATTGTATTTGGCCTTCTTCATACAGACCTTGTTGCGCCATAACAATTTGGCTGCTTAAACCTTGGCCGCTTAAACATAGGGCAATAATGATCGCGAGCGATTTTCGGTTAGAAGGTTTGTCAAATCTTGATCTTATTTTGGGCTTCGCTTTGGCACTTATCTCGGTGCTTGATAAATTGGATTGATTCATTTTATTTCTCTTGAGTTGCTTTCAAGTTATGACGGAGTAATTTTCAAATAGTTTTCTTTTTTAGCAAAGTCGTTCATTTGATGTTACGAGTGATTTTAAATCAGCTCATGATTTATTCTTTTGTCGGTCACCTTTAACTTGAAGAGCAAGTCTGTGCCGTCTAGCCGTTCGCGCACCTTTTTCCACTCAGCGTCATTTTCGCTGCGCTCGGTGTGACTGATTTCTAATAAAACCGATTCCATTTGTTGCAGAATATTGGCTAACATAGTGTCACCAGATTGCTCTGCTATACGCCGATACAGGCGGTTGAAGCTAATCAGCTCTTCAATCATTTGGCGGCGAGGCTCTAAGTCGGCCGACAGATCGCTGCCGCCATTGCTCACTAAGGTTAGCAGTCGCCTGCTTGTTTCAATATGCGAGCTGACATTTGTCAGCAATACTCTTCGGCTAGCGTCGCTACTTGAGCGGTAGTGTCGTTCTATTTTTTCAGATGCTTCGATGTGAACTAGAGGTGACTCTAGTAGTGGGGCTGACCAACGACCCAAATAAAATATTCCCACTAAGGCAAATAACACCAGCATGAACGCAGGCCTGAGATTGGCTCCGGGCGAACCAAGCAACCAGCGAGACATTTTTTGAGCCAAGCTCTCAGCCACCGCTAATGCGGTTTTTTCGCTTGCGATTGACATTATTAGTGCTGTCTGTGATTTTTCAGATTCGGCTGCATTAATAGCCACCATAATTCGTCGATTGAGGCCCTCGCTTGGTTCTGGCACCGTATCTTCTAGGCCGGTATCAAGCACTGAGCAAAGGGCATCGTATTCATGCCTTAGTTCAATTGACTGCTTGCTGGATTGCTCCATGGTTTGTCTAATTTGCCGCGCTAGTGCGGGGTCAAGCTCTTCATAGTAGAGCAAGATGAGATCTTCTTCAGTCCACTGTTTCATAATCACCTACCTTGGGTTGCAGAGTTTTTCGAAGCCGTCCAACAGCTCTAAATATTCGACTCTTTACGGTGCTAGCGTTGAGGTCGAGTATCTGGCTTATCTCTTCGATACTGCGTTCTTCATAATGGCGTAATATAAAAGCAACTCTGAGATCATCGTTCAGTAGGTTAACGGCCTTCGCTGTGACACTGCCGACGTTGCTGAGCCACGCGGCTTTCTCGGGCGCATTAGCATCAGAAGATGCGATTTGATCGAAGTCGTAGTCTGAGCACTGCCTATGCTTCGCATTTTTGCGCAGCATATCGAGAGCAACATTGACGGTTACCGAGTAGAGCCAGGTACTGAACTTTGATTGTTGATTAAAGGTATCGAGCTTGAGATGCATTTTTAAAAACGCTTCCT
>JAESTB010000271.1 GCA_016763815.1 Arenicella sp. | reverse complement strand
CAACTCCCATGGATTAACAAATACTTTTTCATCGTTCAACCAATTGTTTTATTACTAAAACAGGATTGTAAGATTGGCGCCTTACTAACACTATCCGCTTCTTGCTCTGGTATCCAGATGCTGCTACTTCAAGCTCATCCGTTAAGTTGCGTCGTGAAAGATAACCCCGAGGGTTTGTCTTGTTCCTCGAGAAACAGTACTGACACCGTGACGAATCTGCGTGCGGCTCCAACCCTTTTTGCCGTTATACGGCCGATCTTTTACCGGAACAATTATGGCTTGCCCTTGCTTAGGAGAGATCACTGATGGTCGAGATTGCATACGCGGTCGCTGCTCAACTAATACGAGGTCGCCCCCCTCAAAATCAACACCGGGTACGCTGAGTTGGAGAATGACTTGCAAGGGGAAATGGATATCACCGTAAAGATCCTGGTGCAGGCAGTTGTAGTCGCCAACCCCATACTTCAACAGAAGTGGTGTTGGGCGCATTTGCCCATGTTCGTGGCATGCCGCTAATAACTTTGCATGCGAGTTTGGCCATGTTGCCGGCATACCCCAACGCATATTCCATTCATTGGCAATTGCCGCCAACGAAGGGTAAAGCAACTTACGCAGCGACTCAACGAAGCTCGGGAGCGGATAATCGAAATATTTATACTCTCCACGCCCAAAGTTATACCGTGTCATATCAACCCTTGAGCGAAACGACACAGTTGGGTCCTCATACAGAGCGGCTAACTGCCTACATTGACTAGAACTAAGCAAGGGCTTGGTGAGTGCGAAGCCATGAGCGTCCAGTTGGTCGCTAATATTCTTCTTGTCCAAAACCAACTCTATTTCGGTAACCGTCATTGTGGCGCTCGTCGTGCACGTTCGACGTCAAGCAACACCCGTTTACGGTCAAGACTCCACCGATACCCTCCCAAGCCACCGTCCGCGCGCAACACTCGGTGGCAAGGTATCAGTACAGCGATACGATTTTTACCACATGCTGACGCCACAGCACGCACGGCTTTCGGTCTCCCGATCCCTTCAGCAACATTGCTGTAACTGACCACATCGCCATCAGCAATACTAAGAAGATATTTCCATGTGCTGATTTGGAAAGCAGTGCCACGAAGATCGAGTGGTATGTCTGGTCGTGGACCGTTCTTTGATAAATGCAGATCCAGTGCATCTATCCATGCATCCAATTCTTTATCTTGACTGACCGGCGACATTGATAGCTCGGCCTTCGGGAACTCAACCTGGAGCTGCGTCTTTAGTGATTCAGCGCTTTCGCCAAACATTACAAAACAAACTCCCTTTTTCGTCGCCGCCATCATGAGCCACCCGAGTGACGTCTGCCGACAGCAGTAAGAAATAACTTCACCTGCACCGCCTGCCCGATAGGCGGTCGGCGTCATGCCGATGTGTTTCACGGCCTTAGTATAGAACCGACTCGTTGAGCCATATCCGGCACTGAATATAGCGCCGGTAATCTCATCGCCGTCTTTAAGCGCTCCTTTAACACTGTTTAAACGTATTGAATCTTGGTAAGCCTTTGGTGAAACACCAAATACGGACAAGAATTTTCTCTGCACATAGGCTGGCGATAATTGACACCTATCTGCCAGTGCTTTCAGTGACAATGTCTCATGAGCATTAGTCTCAATGTAACGAGCTAATTCGACAAAACGTTCAATGTCTTGGTACCTATCATTCGGCGCGCATCGTTTGCATGCTCGCATTCCAGCAATTTCTGCTGAACGGGCATCAGTAAAGAATCGAAGGTTTTCTGGCAGAGCCGCTCGTGATGGACAAGTCGGGCGGCAATATACTCCCGTCGTGATGACCCCATAAACGAATACTCCGTCATACTTTGGATCACGGTCCGCTATCGCTTTGACCATTTGTTTTACCGATAAACTTATATTTGTCATAGTGATGATTATAGAAAACTCCTATGAAAGGTCATTCCGTTTCTTGCGCTCGAATTCCTTTTTTATTGACCCATAAATAACTAGGGAGATGTTCAAAATAAATTGTGGTACTCACGCAATCTTATTTACTTACCTATTTTAAATAATGCCACTACTTTCGAATTTTTACACTGCTTCAGGCTTTCGGACGCTTGGAACTCAATGACTTATGAATTTGGAGAGTTTAGTACTTTAGTTGTACGTCCAAAAGTAGGAGCTTTATGTTTGGAAGTGAAACAGAAATACACGGATTGTTTCATCTTATTTGGGCCAGTTACCTCATGGCTGCGTAAATCTTACAAGGTTATTCTGCACAGCCATGTGGTTCGCACAGGGTCAACATGCAATTTAGGAAACCCGCAATTCTTCAGGCTGTTTTTTAATGGTAGCCAACCGACTGCGGCCAAGCCATTGATCCGCCATATCCGTGTATCGCTTCGGCCCGAGCAATTTTAGTTTTCCGTTCTTGATTGCGTCAGCGTAAGGGGTCCAACCCATAAAAACCTTCGTAAGATCCTCAGTGCTGGCGATGACTTGGACGTCAACATCGAATTCGTGGTCGACAATACATAACTCGACTTCCAGTCCCTTAAATACCAGCCAGCTATTTTGATGTTCTTTCGCTTGATCCGGAAGAAAAAAATTAACCACAAAGGGGCTGGGTAAATCTGGGTGTGGCCTAGCGCTGCGGCGAAGACTCCACATTAAGTGATCAGCGTCGAGGTTTTCCAAAGCAGGTTCTATTTGTAGCCACTCTTGACTCCAATCTGCCATGCCGAACACAACACTACTCAACGATTCGCCAGCTGGGGTTAATTGGTATTCGATACGAGAGCTGTTTTCTACCCCATGTTTTATTATGATGCCTCTCTCGGTTAGTTCTTTGAGTCGGCTTGAGAGTAAAGTTCTTGACATTCTTGCTACACCTCGAGCGATGTCATTGAATGAACTTGAGCCAAGCAAAAGCTCTCGGAGAATCAACATAGTCCATCTACTACAGAGGAACTCTGCGGCCATTGCCAGTGGACAAAACTGCCCATAACTTGAATTGGTGCTCATGATTGTTCTCCGCTATAAAATGAATAGTTATTAATTTACCACGGGACTTAGATTAGCTGTAGTACAGATAGTGTACCGTTTTAGGTATGGCGTATGTTTGTGATTGTGCGGTGGCCATTGGCGGGTACAGGTTTTGTACTATTCAAGAGATAGGATTGCATGGAACACTTTGAGAACATTCACAGAAAACCTCAGGAGAAAAAAATGAAAACCAAGATGAAGGGCGCCAATATTGCTATGTGGAGCCTCCTATTTATGAACCTTCTTTCAAATAGTATCACTGCGCATGCTGATGTGGTAATGGATTGGAATATCGTTGCGCGCGACATAATCGTTGATTCAAAGTTAAACACGCCGTTAGCCAACCGCGCGGTTGCGATCGTTCATACTGCGGTGTATGAGGCAGTGAATTCTATTACACAAGAGTATCCTGGCAGCGGATCTGACCTTGAAGCGGTTAAGAATGCCTCACGGTCGCGACGGCAAGCACTGTCAGTATGCGGGCTCTTATTCCTGAACAAGGAGAAATGATCGAAAAATCCTATGCAGCGGCTCTCAAATTTATTGCGGATGGTGAGGCTAAAGAGGCTGGAATTGCTGTTGGGACTCGAGCAGCCGAGGCGGTGTTGGCAAAAAGAATGAACGATGGGAGCAAAGAGGTTGATACCTACCGTCCACACACAAGTGCTGGCAATTATGTGCCCACAACAATTCCGGCTGTTCCCCATTGGACTAACCGTAAGCCTTGGCTTATGAAAACTAGTTCTCAATTTAGACCTGGCGCTCCGCCCGCCTTGAACAGTAAACAGTGGGCCAGAGACTTTATGGAAGTGAAAAATATAGGCCGTCTGGATAGTGCTCAACGGAGCCAACAACAAACCGAGATAGCAAAGTTTTGGGAAGCTACTTTGCCTCCCATTTACCATGGAGTAGTCCACTCGGTTGCAGCGCAAACCGGAAGAAGTGTGACAGAGAATGCCCGTTTATTCGCATTGATCACTCAGGGGGCCGACGATGCTTTGATTGCCGTGTTCGATGCCAAATATCATCACGGATTTTGGCGCCCAATTACAGCGATCCGTAATGCCGACATTGATGGGAATGATGACACCGAGCGAGATGCAACTTGGCAGCCCTTCATTCCCACGCCAATGCATCCAGAATACCCCTGTGCCCATTGTGTTGTAGCAGGAACGGTTGGCGCGATTCTGAAGGCCGAAATGGGGAGTCTGCCAATGCCAGTTCTAAGTACCAGCAGCGTCACCGCAAATGGTGTAACCCGAAGTTGGCCTAGTGTTGATGAATTTGTACAAGAAGTTTCAGATGCTCGAATTTACGATGGTGTCCATTACCGCACTTCCGCCGAAGTGGGAACCGCCATGGGCATTAGCATTGGGGAGAACACCGTAGATAAGTTTTAGTAAGCCCTGCATGATTAAGGCTCTACTGCGAGCCTTAATTTATTTAAGAAACAATCCGAGCCTGAGTGGCATGAAATAATTACTTTTTGTAATGGTGGTGCATGGGTGCTACATGCAACACCCATGCAACAATTTTCAACTACTATATAAGACCTCCGTCACCGTCCGTATAGTTATATGGAAATTTATTACCTCTAACTCTTCCAGCAACATCAGATGTTAAATATATATGATATTTACCAGGCCTAAGGTTTTCAGGCTTATTGAACAATAAGCGGGAAGCTTTAAAATTACGAATGCTCAGTTCTTGTGATCTCCCCCCTGATACAGCTTGCACCCATAATTTTGTATTTTCTTCCCTACCAAAATTTCCTTCAAGAGCAAGCCTATTTGCTGTTCCGGTGGATCTAAGTCTATGGATTCTTGGTTTAAAAGGAAGATTACTGTCTGGAGTCCAGATTAAATCTATTGAATTTTTACTCTTACGTTCTGTGCGTAGTGATAAACCAGAACTCAGCCCTAATCTCACTGGCCGCTCCTCACGAGGGTTCTCGTGGTACCAGTGAAGAGGTTGATTACCATATTTTGGATTTAGATACGTCCAGTGACCAGTCCGACGGTGTTCGATGAAATTGTTTTTATCCTCATCTTTGAATCCTATTGTCCACAGACTAAGCCCGCCATCATTACGTGCTTTCCATGTTCTTGGTGATCCGTAATAGTTTTCTTTAACTATACGAAATGGATTTAGATTGGGGATGGAACTGTTCGACTTAAGTTTTGCATACCAAACCGCAATACCAGTATCACTGGTACCGCTATCGTAGCTTTTTTTCAATCTTGCCTCAGCTAGAAACATTTCACGCGTACTTCGTTTTGGGTCGAAAAAAATAATCGGGGCATATCCTGAATTTCTACTGAGCCTACCTGGCGCTTTGACTGTCATAGACGATGGCGGAATTCCTGAACCGATGACCTTGATATGCGGCTCAACCCAGCCCACTCGCATCTTATGCCATGCGTCTAAATGATAGGTTCTTCGGTCATCCTCAGAATTTGGCACTGTCCCAGCCATGAGTGACGCAGCCTGGTTACCAGGATATATGTCATTTCCAGAAACACTAGTTCCTATTGCATGAAAGAGTTCATGTGCAACAGTCATTAGGTTTGTACCTTCACCTAAATCAATTATAGGTGCACAAAATTCGATACCGTCAACAGGAAGGCAACCACCGTAATGATTACTAAATCTAGCAAGGCCTCCACCAGAATTCCCCGCAGGGAATTGAGCGCGATCAACTGTGGCCATGTTAGGTGCAGCTCTGAATATAGCTATTATCAACTCGCTTGAATCGATTTTACCATCACGATTACTATCGAACTTCCTAAAATCAACTTGCCGATCAATCTGGGCAATATCTTTAGGCAATACCGTTTTTGGATAGGTACGCCGCCCCTCATAGGGTTGATACCCAGGACACAATCTTCTGAGAGCGATGATTTTTGCTCGTTCTTTCCGCGGATTTGCCCAAGCATTGCAGTTATACATTGCTTCATTGGCCCGTGTTAACGGATCATCCTCAAAGCGTAACGGCCCAATCATTCACCACTCACGAGTGAAAATTTACCACCTGAAATTTCTTTAAAATACGCCTTGGCATTGTAACCCGGCGCATTAAAAACAAGACTATTAAGCTGATCCAGACTATGGCGTAACCGTACATTTTGATACTCTTTTGCCACTACCATGACTTTAGCAACACCTTTGACTACGCCGTTTCTTCCTCGGAACCTCGCGTTGCCGACCCCAAGCCTTGTTCTATGCTCACTTGACGGTTGGCTTCTGTTTGGCGTTATTACGTAACCTTGTCGACTTGCTGGGCCATAGCTACTCGCGTCAAAGCGAGGTTTGCCAGGGTTAACATAAAAATCCTCAGGTATAACAGCTGACGTCGTATGCTGCTCGTTTTTTGTTCTGCTCCAATATTTGTAAAGTGGAACAGTTCCTGCCATCGCCCCACGATAAACATAGCCTTCAAGTCTTACATAGCGGTACCCGTCTGGCCGTGCGGAAGCGGGAGATGACACTAACCATTTTCTTTCCGTGGATGTGACATGATCACGAGTATTTGGGTTGTACCAAGTATGGAGCGGAATTGTGTCTGGCAAAAGTTGACCGCTTGCAAGGTGTGGCGTCACTGCATTGCCAACAATCCCAATCCAGCGATAGCCTTCTTTAATCTTCCCCCTACTCCCACCCCAATTAGGGTCACTAGATAGGCGGCTGTCCCCTCGATCTTCGTTGTACCACTGGTGCAATGCAACATAGTTGAATGCCAATGCGGTGCTACTAACGCTAAGGGCTAACCCGCCCATTATGAGGGAAATATATACCAAAACAACTTTTCTGCGGAACCTTAAAATACTATGACTGTTATTCATTCTGTTCTCCTTTTAACCGTTT
>JAESTB010000270.1 GCA_016763815.1 Arenicella sp. | reverse complement strand
TTTTTTTGCCACCAAAACGTCGAATATTGATGCAAAAAGTAATTTAGGGTGCCACGGTTGCAGTCCTTGCTGGTGTTCAAAACGTCGCCAGCCGATATCAATCGCGGTTCTGAATATCCATTGCTGAACGCTGCTTTTTTCGGCCAAACCAGAGTAAATTTGATTATGAATACGCTCGAAGATGCGTGGCACCGAAATCATCACAGTTGGCTTTACTTCGAGTAGGTCTTCAGAAAGCTTTCTAATAGAACGATTGAAGGTTACCGAACTGCCACTTATGAGTGCAGCATAATAACCGACAGTGCGCTCTAAGGTATGCGACAACGGCAAAAATGACAATAGCCGATCGCTCGGTTTAAGCGGCACGCTGCGCATTCCACTGTAGGCATTTGCAAGCATGTTACGGTGCGATAACATTACCCCCTTGGGTCGCCCCGTGGTGCCGGAGGTATACACTATTGATGCCAGATCATCAGCGCAGGCAAGCCCACGCTCGAAGTGCTTGCCATGCTCTGGCAACCAGCTGTCGACCAAAGTCACCTTTCTCTGGGCGCTGCCTGAGAAGATCAGAACATGTTCGACACACGACACGTCTTCATCAGTATCGCTGACCGACTCCCAGCTGCCGCCATCTTCAAACAAGACTAATTTTGCACCTGAGTTGCCGATCACATAGGCAAGATTATCAGCACGATCGGCGGTGTACAACGGCACAACAACCAGGCCCAAACGCAATGCGGCTTGATCAAAAATGATCCACTCGACGCTATTACCATAACAAATCGCTACTCGGTCACCCTTCTCTAGGCCGCTCTCACGAAATGCCACCTGCCAACGCTCTACCTGCAGTGCTATTTCAGCCCAGCTGTAGCTGTCCCAAGCGTCTGTTTTTTGATTAAATTGGGTGTAGGCGATTTTTTCACTACTGCGTCGCACGCGCTCGCGGAACGCCTCATCAAGGGTGCTGGCATCATGAGTATTAATGACGTCTAAGCCCTGAACGGTAGCCAATGCATCAATCGGGTATTGCGCGGCGGAATAGTCGTTATTTACGGTGGTCACGGAAATTAGATCTCTATTTAAAATTTAGTTATCGCGAATATGCTTAAATCATAGCTATATAGTAGCCTGATAGCACAAAAGGGTCACTTTTTTCGACTGCTCCGGCACGGGCTCCTAATGACTTGGCCGATCAAAGCTTGAGCACCTCACCCTTATGCATTCGCCGCGTTTTATGATAAGTTATGTGACCTTTCGCAGAGTGGCGAGTTTTTTACGCGTCTGCTGCGGTTCAAGTTATTTTCATCAAAGGCAAAAACATGCGACTTATTCTTCTTGGCGGCCCCGGCGCTGGAAAAGGAACACAAGCCACCTTCATTACAGAAAAATTCGGTATCCCTCAAATATCCACTGGTGACATGCTCCGCGCAGCGGTAAAAGCAGGTACTCCGTTAGGCTTGGAAGCAAAAAAAATTATGGACGTTGGCGGTTTGATTTCTGATGAAATCATTACCAACATGGTAAAAGACCGCGTTGCAGAGAGCGACTGTGAGAAAGGCTACTTATTAGATGGCTTTCCACGAACCATTCCACAAGCCGACGCCATGCGCGAACTTGGCATAGATATCGATTACGTAGTAGAAATCAGCGTAGACGATGCAGAAATCATCAAACGCATGAGCGGTCGCCGCGCGCACTTAAGCTCCGGTCGAACCTATCACGTGATTTATAATCCTCCGAAACAAGAAGGTATCGACGATGTTAGCGGTGAGCCATTAGTGCAGAGAAAAGATGACAAAGAAGAAACAGTCAAGAAGCGCTTAGACATCTACCATGACCAAACAGAACCGCTGATCAAATACTACCGCGACGTCTCTCAAAGTGGCGCCGCCGAGGCACCCAAATATACCAAGATCGTAGGTGTAGGCTCGGTCGATGATATTAGACAAACTGTTTTCGACGCGCTTGATAGCTAAGTCTGAGCAAACAAATCAAATATTAAAGCCAGCCGATTCAACGCTGGCTTTTTTGTCGCCGCTCGATACTCCAAGGCTATTCTTCAATGAAGTGTAGCCAAGCGAACAAATACGTCTAGACAAGAATCGTTTATGAGTTCATAAAGTTTGATATTCGCAAGGAAGCCGTCATTAACGAGTTCTGCGTACCGCAGCGATCACGCAAATGAGTAAGGCAAAACAAAGCGCTCGCGGGGTTTAGGATTACAATATTTAAATGTCTATCGAATTATCTTACTGCGGCATCCTTACCACAGAATCAATGAACAGAATGAGAACAAAAAGACTCGCTCTTATTATTATTATTAACGAGTCTTTTCATTCTCATGAGTCGTGCTATTAGCTGCACTTTCCTCACTCCTGGCGACTTGGGCTAGGCCAATGTCTGGAACGCAAATTACCTAAAATTTAGGTGCTTGTCCATCCCTTTATAACTAAATGTTACAACTGATATGAATAAAAGTAATATTCTAGACAAAGTGTCCAATTTCATGCGTTGCCATAAAACACTAACTAGTCTAATGACCATTATTTACTGCTAGAAAGCAAAGTTAAGCGCTCGCAAATTTAAACTCGAACGCTATAATAGCCAATCTAATTTCGGCCAACCTATTTAACGCTAAGATGACGCTATAAGTTCAGCTGTTTACTCGAGCTATGCCGTTTTATAGTTAGTATCGACTATTCAGTTAGTTGTTGCTGCCATTAATCGCCGACGATAGTTGGTGAAATTTTTAGCCGCCGACGATAGTCGGTGAGAACTTTAGCCGCCGACGATAGTCGGTGAAAACTTTCAGCCATCAATAGTAAACACAATGAGCAATGCACTAAGCTTCCAAGATATGATTCTGCGCTTGCAGCGATTTTGGGCCGACAATGGTTGCGTGATTATGCAGCCAATGGATACAGAGGTTGGCGCAGGCACGTTTCACTCGCCGACCTTTTTAGGCGCAATTGGCCCCGAGCCAATGAAGGCGGCTTACGTACAGCCTTCTCGCCGACCGACTGATGGCCGTTACGGTGAAAA
>JAESTB010000269.1 GCA_016763815.1 Arenicella sp. | reverse complement strand
CTTTACCTAACGCTTGTAAACGTCATGGGAATCAGTAGGGTCCGATGCGAATTAATTAACTGTCAGTGTCAGTTTCTCCAATAACAACGGGTATCGCTGTTATTGAATCAATGGGTGTAAGTGCGCGGATAAGACCTCATCGATGAATTAGAGCGATACCCATTCTGGGAATGAGTGAAATAGTAATTAAAATCAAAAGCTTAAAGGAGTTGGAGGAGCAACGGCAGTAAAAAGGGCAAAGCCCTTAAAAAGATAGCCAACAGAAAAACATGAACTATAAAATTTAGCTATTCAGTAAAAATACAATAAAGCGTGGTCTAGCCCTGATTGTTCTGTTAAAAGTAGCCCAAACAAACCGAGAATGTTTCAGCTTTTACGCTGACTTATGACTAAACTTTAGGAGTAAAACCTATGATTCTAGTGCTGTTGTCTGTATTTTTCTGTTGGTTGATTTGTCGCGAGGTATTCCGCCCAACTGAGCCGTTTAGCTTATTTACCGCTGCCTACATAGCCGTTCTAGCGTCGCTTGCTACCGCTTGTGCCTTGCCAGCATACAAAACATGGCGTCTGGAAACCTTTCTATCTGAAAAAGCCTCAATTATTGCTGAACGGCCCAACGTAGTCGTAAAGTGCAATTCAATATTCGAGACAATATTTGATGGCAAGGGGCTCGATACACTCGCCGGCACGGCGTATATTCAAACGGGAGAAATTTTCTTTGAAGACAATTGGTGTAAAAATTTTATACAGTATTTAGATCACCCTGAAAGTGCTTCACCTAAAGAACTATTTGCCATGCACGTATTTACTCATGAAGTTATGCATATCAGAGGCGAGAGAAATGAGAGAAAAACCGACTGCCAAGCCATACAAAGAAATCACACGGTCGGCGAATTGCTTGGTATTGACGCGTCTCTTGCCAGAGAGAATGCGCTAAAGTATTACAACACGAGTTATCAGAGACACCATTACTTCGATAAGAACTGTAAACCAAGGGGTAAATATGACGAACGCCTACCCGCTTCTATTTGGGCGAAAAGGGGGCGGTGACAAATAATTCCTATTCGTATTTAAAAACTATAGCGATGCTATAGTTTAGGTTACAAAAGTTTGTCGAAAGGAATCGACTATGCCCAGAAAACCACGTTATTACCTAGCAGGCGTGCCTTGCCATGTTATTTCACGAGGGAACAATAGTAATGCTTGTTTCTTTGAAAACGAAGATTACCAGTTCTACCTTGAATGTTTATCTAGCGCATGTAGACGTTATGCAGTTTCACTGCACGCGTATGTGTTGATGACCAATCACGTACATTTACTGATGACCCCTACGGACAGAGAGGGCATCTCGCGTGTAATGCAATCCATTGGCAGGCGATATGTTCAATTTGTTAACGTCAAATATCGCAAGAGTGGAACGTTATGGGAAGGGCGACATAAAGCCAGTTTGGTAGACGCGGAACGTTACCTGCTTGTTTGTTATCGATATATCGAGATGAACCCAGTGCGCGCGAATATGGTTAGCAAGCCGGATCAGTATCGCTGGTCTAGCTTTCACGAAAACTCAGGGATTATGCCCTTGAAGCGGGTAACACCGCATGACGTGTATCAAAGGCTGGGTATAGATACGTCGAGCAGGCATAACACCTATCTGGATCTGTTCAAAACTGAGTTGCGTAACGATGATACTGTCATCAGTACTGTAAGTTGGGCCGCACAATTTTCGATGCCATTAGGTGATTCTAGGTTTTGTGAACAAATAGAGAATGCTGTTGGTCGCAAGTTGGGTTACTCGAGGCGAGGCAGGCCAACTGCTACGAAAAAGGCCAAATAGGAATGGGAATCATTCGGCAGCGACCCCTTTTCATGTCTTTCACTCCTTTTTACCTTTTTACCTCTGCCGCTAACAGCGTTTCTGTTGTGTCCGCTGACCAATCATAATCTTTGTCAAAACGTTCGATTAAGAAGTCGATGAGCACCCTGACCTTGGGCGGAACAAAGCGCTGATAGGGGTGTACTGCATACAGTGAAGAGGTGGCTGGGTATGGTGGGTAGGCGGGCAGCAGTGTTACTAGCTCTCTACGGGCGATGGGCGACGCCAAGATCCAGTCGGGCGACAATATCAAACCGCGACCATGCCGGGCTGCGTTTACCAACATGTTGCCGCTGTTGGCCATAAACTTGCCGTGAATTCTCGCATTGATGACCTCGTCACCGTCTTTGAATTGCCAAACGTTATCGCCTGGGTTGCGTCTAAGCGTGAGACAGGCATGGTTCTCGATATCACTAGGGTGAGTGAGGCGCGGCGCGGTTGCCAGATATTTTGGGCTGGCGCAAAGCCTGCGGGGTACCTCGGCCAACTTGCGCGCACGTAAGGTGGAGTCTTTAAGTGGTCCCGCGCGGATCGCCATATCAAAACCTTCTGCCACTAGGTCAACATTACGATCGGTGGAGGTGAGTCCAACGCTGACGTCCGGCCAATTGTCCTGAAACACAGCGGTTGCCGCAACAATATGCTGCTCAAGACTCGCTGGGAGGGTTATGCGCACGAGGCCTGCGGGTTTATCTTCGAGCCCTGCAGCCATAATGCGAGCCTCTTCCAAATCCAGCATGATGCTGCGCGTACGCTGGTGAAACAGTCGTCCGGCTTCTGTTAGGTTCAATTTACGGGTGGTGCGATGGAACAACGTGACCCCCACCCAGCCTTCAAGATCAACAATCCGGCGTGAAACACTGGATGGCACTAAATTCGATTGCCGTCCCGCTTCCGAGAAAGAGCCTGTTTCGACCACTTTATTAAATAACACTATCGCGCCCAACTGATCCACGCCTACCTCCTGCCTCGTTAGAATAAAATCTATTTGTTCGTAAAGCGCAATAATGATATGCGAATTAATGATCTTATCGCAAAGTTATTTTTCGAATATTGTAAACACCAATAGAAACAGGGTCCGAAATGAAACCCTGGAACTGAACGCGTAAACACACAATACGAAGGAATAAAAATGACACAAGTAACAAGCAATCAAGCTCTCACAGCAATCGTAACCGGCGCATCAACAGGTCTTGGCTTTGCCATCACCAAGCGTTTTCTCAGCGATGGCATAAATGTCGTCATGAACGCTCGTACAGCAGCTGACTTAGAGACCGCGTACGAATCGCTTGGCTCACCAGTAAACGCAACTTTCTTGGTTGGTGATATAGCCAATAAGTCGGTGGGTTCTGAATTGGTGCGTAGAGCGGAAGCAGAATTTGGCGGCCTTGATATCCTAGTGAATAACGCAGGCATTTTTGCAGCCATACCTTTCCTCGATACAGAAGAAAGCGATATCGACCGTTTCTATGCGATCAATTTCAAAGGGGCATATTTTGCAGCACAAGCGGCGGTTCCTGCTCTTCAGAAGCGTGGCGGCGGCGCTATTGTAAATATCGGAACAACGCTTCTTGAGCATGCTATCGCTGGTTTCCCTGCTTCAGCGGCGCTTGCGAGTAAAGCGGCACTTCATAGCTTGACCGAACAGCTTTCAGCCGAGTTTGGCGGCGACAACATCCGCGTTTCAACGATTGCAACGGGCATTATTGAAACACCTCTGCACGCTAAACATGGTATTGACGACATAAGCGGCTTGGCGGGTTTGCACTTGGTGAACCGTATCGGCAAACCTGATGACGTTGCGGAGGCTGTGGTTTTGCTTGCCACAAACGGCTTTATCAGCGGCACAACACTCCGTGTAGATGGCGGTCATGCCGCTGGGCACGCCTACGGCTAATCGCGACTCTGAACGAACGGCTAGTTACCTTCACCTTTACGAGGTCATACAATGCATTATCTTCGAATTTTAACGGGAGTCACAACTACTCTCTTTAGCAAAACAACTTCCCATTTACTAAACCTATAGGAAAACCAATGCCATACGTAAATATTCAAGTCACCGATGAAGGTGTGAGCCGTGAACAAAAACAAGAACTAATCAAGGCGACAACAAATTTGCTACGAGACGTGCTCGGTAAAGATCCCTCGACAACATTTGTGGTGATCGAAGAAGTCGCTACCGACAATTGGGGTATAGGCGGCGAACTGGTTACACAAATCAGAGCCAGAAAAGCCGCTCAGAGCTAGCAATAGAGGAAACTGCAAGCCCTAAATCGGCATCCTAATTTAAAGAAGAGGGGGCTGTTACACGCTATCAAACCTGAAATTTAATTTTTAAGAAGGCTCAATTAATGAGGTTAGGTCTCTGATTTATGATAAAGCTCCGGCGACTATTCATGAAGCACCCGCCGAATGTTAGGCGGTTCGCTCATAGCGGCTTGGCCTTGTGGACATTGTGGCTTTAAAAACAACTCGTGGTCAAAGTCACTTGGTTTAGAACTTTCGCTAGAATGGTGTTTCATCAAACGCCTGTCGCCGATAGATGCTCAAAATCAGGCCTTAGCCATTTACAAAAGCAATAGATAGTGACTTGGACAAAGAGTGTATTTGTCAAGCAAGGTTAGCGATAAGGCCAGAAGTGATGGCGCTGGTCAACTTGAAATTAGAAAGGCTTGGTAGCCCGACACATCGTGGTATTTTAATAGTCGAGGTGAACGGTTGCCTCCATGGAGGCAGGTAAGGGCGAGAGCCGGTGCGGACGCTTTTTCGACAGAATGTCTGACTTTTCGTCGCATTATTTTGACAAGGAACTTAACAGACACTAAGGTGGTCATTCGTCAAGGACAATAAAGCCGATGTATGTTAGGGATTTGACTGTCACTTGCTTCAGTTGAATAGCTATTCAGTGTCTTTAAGGAGAGTAATGAAAATGACTAAAAATGAGCCTAAACTACAACTCATAAACTCTGTCCGTTCAGTATCTAAAAAGTTTTATCTGATACTGATAGTACTGTTTTTCAGTGCCTGCACGTCTCACCAAATGGCGAAGGACGGGGCGCCTACGGTTGAGGACAACAGTGTAGATGCTGCTCAGTTGAGTGCCGAAGCAACTCTGCTCAGAGCCTTTAGCCAGCCACCACTTGCTAAACTGAACGCGGGGGACGGATCGACACTTTTGGTCGCCGCCAACTCCGGTAGTCTGCCGAAGCTCCAACTGCTATATAATGGCAGTAAACCGGGCCCGACGATAACGATGGACCCAGGCGGTAGCCATCAGGTCAATTTACTTAATAGGCTAAGGCACTTGTCTGTCGCGGATATTACTGCATTCAGGCCTCAGGTCTCCGGAGGCAATGATACTCCAGCGGTGAGGGAGTTGATCTCTAAAAAATCAAGTATCACTAATCTGCACACCCATGGTCTTCATGTCTCTCCTCAGGGGCGTGCGGACAACGTGTTCTTGAAACTAAACTCGGGTAAGAGCAACCGATATACTTATCCATTGCCGACTGACCATGGGCCCGGTACCCACTGGTATCACGCTCATCTGCATGGCTCTACGGGGCTACAAGTGCAGGGCGGAATGTCAGGAGCTTTGATTGTTAAAGCACCACCCGGGCAGAGTCTTAACCCACCGAATTATCGGGTAACTGAAAAAATCATCGTGCCGCAGACAGACGCAAATGATAGCGTTTTGGATCCTAATTTAAAGACCTTTACGGTTAACGGTAAGCTTAATCCATTGGTACAGATCAGCTTGGGTAACGTGCAGCGATTCAGGGTAGTCAATGCGGGTTCGAGAAACGGTGACTATAAAAATGTCTGGGTT
>JAESTB010000268.1 GCA_016763815.1 Arenicella sp. | reverse complement strand
GGTTTATCGTCGGGCGCTACCTTAGCTGCGATTGCTCAGCATTTAAAAGATTCAGATGCTAAAGACGCGACTGTTCTCGGCTTTAATTATGACACTGGCGAGCGTTACTTGTCAGTTGCCGACTATTTGCCGCAAGAGAGTTAGCTGTTCGTTTAGACGAGGTTTTGAGGTATCAAGCGTTGTTAATTTGCGGCATTTTCGAACCGTTCAATATATTGGCAGCGCCGACAAAGGTTTTCGACTAGCTGCCGCTGTTTAAAACCTTTGATAATATCTTGCGCTCGGCGCGAGCCGAGTATTTCAAGGATTGGTGTGTTGGCGATGTTGCCTAGTGGAATTGCGGCTTCTTTATCTAAGCAGCAAGGCACTACAGTGCCGTCGGCCAAAACGCCAAAGTGTGATGATAGACCGTAGCACGTGCCGCTTGTTCCAAGCACGGGTAGATCTAAGCTAGGCCAAACGAACTCAGTATCAAAGTGTAGGTAAAGCCGGCCTTTAATGTTGATGCTTTTGCGTTTGCGAACGTCTATTTCACTGGGAGCTTGAAAATCAAAACGCTGGCAAATTCGTTCGAGCATGTGCGTGTTCGGAGTTTGGCTGCCGAGCGGGTCATTCAAGTTCCACAGTCTGAAATTCAAATACAGCTCGGGTCGCTCGATTAGAGCACGTTCAGTAAAGCCGAAGATGCGCTCTAGGTAGTTGCTCGGGTCTTTATTTGGAAAATTGTCGAAGAAACTGTGTAGCGAAAAATTGATTTGGTGAAATCGACGGTGCAGCATTAAGTCGTACTTCTCTGGTCTAAGTAGCACACCATTGGTGACTAGAAAGATATTCGCGTTGTGTTGGTCGCAAATCTCAATCATCTGTTCTAACTCAGGGTGAACCAATGGGTCGCCCATCAGGTGAAAGCAAACTAGCTCAGCGATGGGTGCAACTTGCTCGACGGTCTGACGGAACAGGTCGATGTCCATCATCTTATTATCACGAATCACCGCAGGGCAAAAACTGCATTGTAAATTACAGATATTACTTATTTCAATATGAACTTTGTGGAAACGCTTTTTCACTTTGAGACCTCAGCATGATTCAGGGACGAAATAAAAATATGTTGGAATGTCTCCAATTGAGGCGGAAAACGCGGCTAATAGCGAGCTATTGGCAAGTCTAAGTGCCCTTGGGGTATTTTCAACCAAAAGTGGAGGCGTTACAGACATTTTTATTCGTTCGTCGAGTTATGCTGAGGTCTCACTTTACCATAGCGTAACTAAACGTTTTTCTTGACGGTAAAAACAAACGGGCGTACGCCGAGCTTTTGTAACTTATTTTTGGCCGTTTTGGCTTTGCGTTTGTCGGTATAGGGGCCTAAACGAACCCGGTAAAGAGTGCCTTTGGCTTCGGATGAACGAGCTTGGGTAATTGACTTAAAACCCTTGAGTGCAAGACGGGCACGCAGCCTTTCGGCATCCGCATGAGACCTGAACGAGGCGGCCTGAAGATAATAGTCGAGATCGTTTCTCGCTCTAGTCGGTGTTGCATTGGGCAAATCGTCGGGCATGATTTGCTCAATATCGGGTAGCAAGGTGTAGAAATCGAATTCCTTTTCGGTACTTTTGTTTTTGATTAGCTCATTGATCGCTTTATCTTCCGCGTCGACTATCGACTCGGTGGATTCAAATAATGCTTTCAGACCAGCACCGAATTGTGAGTCGCCCGACTGTGCTCCATTTAACAACGCACCTAGCACCACACCTGAAATCAGGATAACCAGCATTAGCCCCCAAGGAATATTGCGGTGTTGTTTAGCCTTTTTAGGTTTGCTCTTAGGCTTTGGTTTAATACGTCTTGCTTGTGGCATGGTTTTCTATAAATGGACTGTGTTACATAGACTCAGGAGCGCCAACACCAATGATGCTTAGGCCGTTCCTCAGGGTTTGCCTAGTCGCTGAACATAGAGCTAACATCGCATTGCGTTGAGCGACGTCTGCATCGAGAATCTTTGTCGCGGCATAGTAAGATTGAAGTGCGGTAGCTAAATCACGCAAATAGTAGGTGATTTGATGGGGCTCATAGTTAGTCGCCGCTGCTTGCACTAACTCTGGGAAGCGCTGTAATAAGCTCAGCAGAATGTTCTCTTGGTCGCTTTTAAGCCGGCTGAAATCGGCTTGGCTTATTGCGCTAGTATCAATGCCTCGCATGTCAGCGGTTTTAAAAATACGGCAAGTTCGAGCATGCGCGTATTGCACGTAGTACATTGGGTTGTCTTTACTTTGCGATTTGGCAAGATCAAGGTCGAAGTCCATATGTTGCTCAGACTTACGTTGTACATAGAAGAATCGAGCCGCATCAGAGCCGACTTCTTCGCGCAATTCTCGTAGCGTGACAAAGTCGCCGCTGCGGGTCGACATGCCGATTTTTTCGCCACCTCGATAAAGTACTGCGAATTGCACTAATACTACCTTTAGCTTTTCTTGGTCTAAGCCAAGAGCCTCCAACGATGCTTTAACACGAGGGATATAGCCATGATGGTCTGAGCCCCAAACGTTGATCGCGAGGTCAAAACCGCGCTCAAGTTTGTCAGCATGATAGGCAATGTCAGAAGCAAAGTAAGTTGGTTGACCGTTGTCGCGAATCACTACCCGATCTTTCTCATCGCCGTAGTCGGTGGTCTTAAACCACCAAGCGCCGCCTTTTTCATAGACGTCGCCTGACGCTTTTAGTTGGTCGAGGGCTTTATTTATTTTACCTTCGTCAAACAGCGAGCGTTCAGAAAACCAGGTGTCGTAATCAACACCAAATTCGCTTAAATCTTGGCGAATGTCTTCAAGGATTGAATCTAGTGCACGTTTAAAGAAAACCTCGAAGCCTTCATCTCCCAAATGTGTTTTAGCAAATTCAATTCGTGTATCCAGCGATTCTTCTAAAAATCGCTTTTCAAATTTTTCGGTGAACTCATCAACTGATAAATTTAGAGCTTTTCTTTGTTTTTCAAAAACCTCTTCAGGCATGGCTTTGAGTTCAGTCAACGCCGAAGATTGGTCGCGGCTTAAGCTTGCGCGATTGTAAGCCTCAAGAGAGATTGCGTGCGCTTGACCATGCGTTTTGGCCAAGTCTTCGCCATAGTCATTTACATAGTCGCCTTTGTAGCAATTACTTGGCAAATCAATAGGCAAATCATGGGCTTGTAGGTATCGTATCCAAACGCTGACCGCCAGAATGTCCATCTGACGACCGGCATCATTAACGTAATATTCTCGCTCGACCGTATTGCCAGCGGCCGTTAGCAGGCGTGCTAGGGCATCGCCATATGCAGCGCCGCGACCATGGCCAACGTGTAGCGGGCCGGTTGGGTTTGCCGAGACAAACTCAACCATAATTTTTTGTTTTGAATTAGGCTCACCTAATCCATAGCGATCGCCTTGCTCGAAGATGCTATTTAGCACTGAGTAGCGAGCGTCTTGCGCCAAAAATACGTTGATAAAACCGGGCCCTGCGATGTCGACTTTAGTGATTAAACCATCACTTGGAAGTGCTGACACAATTAACTCGGCCAATTCACGTGGGTTGCGGCGAGCTGGTTTGGCAAGAGTCATTGCTAGATTGGTGGCAAAGTCTCCGTGTTCCTTCTGCCGAGTGCGTTCGAATTGAATGCTTACCTCGTGTTCAGCAGGGATTACTTGGTCAGCCTTAAGCTGCTTTATTGCCTGATTAAATAGGGCTTGTAACTGGTCTTTCAAGTTGGTTTCTCATTTCGGCAATGTCTGGCTAGCCGGAGGTCATTAATATGCAGAGATTTTAACGCGTTATGGATTCGGAAAATAGGCTTGGATTGGGGTTATTAGCCGATCAATTGCTTGCATTCGTCAGCATTTGGCGCGCGATCCGCTTTGCTAGACCTTTTGGCAACGCTGAAGGTGATTGTTTGGCAAAAAAAACACAGTCACCCTCGTCTATGCAGTGCTTAGGTAAGGCGGCGACGATTGTCTAGCCTACCAGTGGCCCCATTTTCATCTTTTAAATCAGGATAATCGGCCGATTACGCTGACCTCTTATGTTGCCACCAAAACACCAAGCCTTGGGCATTCAAATCGGCATCTAGTTTTATCCAATGACGCGCGGTTGTTTCATCTATGCTATCAATCTCGTTCAGACAACGACGGACTAAATACTGATTCAACTCTCTCGCTAAAACGGTTTCAAATTGATCGCCTGAGTCGGCCGCTTTTTGGGTCAGCATGACATAGTCGTCGATTTGCTCGTGCAGGCCAGCAATGATTTTCACGCTTGGCGTTACCGAGCTATAGTGTGTTAGATATAAGGTGCTTGGATTATAGCTCATAACTCGATCAATTGAGGCATGCAGCGCATCGGGATTAAACTGCACCGGCGTAGTAGTTGGCGCAATGAAGGCGTGATTATCGTCACGAAGCGCACGGTAGCCAACGCCGAGTGTATCGCCGGTGAATATACTATTAGTTTGCTCATCAATAATACAATGGTGGTGATTGGCGTGTCCGGGGGTATTGATAAACGTCAGAGGTCGGCCGGCAAAATCTATTGTTTCATCATCGGCAGGTTGATAAATGCGGCTGGCATCTATCGGGATAATTTCACCATAGAGGCGATTAAATTCTTGGGCACCATAAACTGCGCTCGCGCCGGCAACTAACTTGCTCGGGTCGGCCATGTGTCGAGCACCTTTAGGGTGCACGATTAGTTGGGCTTCAGGGCAAAGCTGCATCAACGCGCTGGCGCCACCAGCGTGATCTAAATGAATGTGGGTAAGAATTATGTAATCGACATCGTCATAGCTCAGGCCAAGTTCGGTGAGCGCAGAAAATACTTGAGGCACCGAATATTGAGTGCCGGTGTCGACAATAGCAATGCGGTTATTAGAGCGAACTAGGTGTATAGATGCTAGTTGAGGCTCGTAATACAAAGCATCGACAGTATAGATATCAGTATTTGGCAGAGTTTGTAGCATTGAGTGGTCCGCTAGTAATGAAAAATCTTAATTAAATTCAAGATTAAAGAGACCTCAGCATAACTCAGGGACGAGATAAAAAGTGTTTGGAATGCCTTCAATTGATGCGGAAAACGCAGCCAATAGCTATCGTTGCAGGGATGCAACTTATTAGAGCAGTGCAGGAGCAATTGTCGAGCTATTGGCAAGTTTTTCAACGAAAAGTGAAGACATTACAGACATTTTTATCCGTTCATCGAGTTATGCTGAGGTCTCACATACAAGTCTGTAGAAACAACAAACCCCTGTAAAAACAGGGGTTTGTCACTGATCTAAAATAGGCTTTTACAGCCAAATATTAATCGAACTAGAATGCCCAACGAACACCAGCATAGAATACACGACCATTACGGCGAGTATTACGGTGCTGTGTTTCATTTATACCAAACTCACGAATCGTCTCATCAGTGAGGTTAACACCTTCAAGAGTTAGCGTGACATTTTCAGTAATATTATAAGCTAATGACGCTTCTACAAAACCAGTGGCCTCTTGACTTAACGATACGCCACGGTCTACCGTGACAAAGAAATCATCACGCCAAGTGTATGCCACTTTCGCTGAAAAACGCTCATCTTCATAGAATACTGACGCATTCAATGAGTTTTTAGACGTGCCTGGCAAGGGTAAGCCAGTGCCGTCGTCTTCAGAGTCAACGTAAGTGTAGTTAGCTTGAACGCCGAAGTTATCGCCCAATGGCACTAATGCCGCTAACTCAATACCAAAAATACTACCGCCTTCACCGTTCACGCGTTGATCAATCTGGAAAGGGCAGTCAAATATCGGATTCTGAGTCGTTGACGTAGACGACGGTACACAAGCGGTACTCGCTGGCGTTGATGTCTGCACAGGAAGTATCTGTGTTACGAAATTATTAGTTACGAAATTTGACACATCTTTATAGAACACCGCTGCAGCATAGCTTGTACCTTCGCTTGGGTAGTATTCCACTGACACATCAAACTGATTAGCTTCAAAGGGATCAAGATCGGGGTTACCTGAAACCCCCGTCAATGTACCAGGGTTCAATGATGAACGCGGCGCAAGATCGGTAAAGTTTGGTCTGGTGATTACTTTTGCTGCCGCGAACCTAGCTAACCATTGGTCATTAATGTCGTAGGTCAAGTTCAAGCTAGGTAAAACGTCGGTATAATCACTTTCAATCGACAATGAATCAAAACTACCGAACGCATTAGACACCGCACCTGTTGGGCTAATTTGAGCACCTTGTGATGTGGTTTCGGTCTTAACAATACGAACGCCTACATTACCACGCCATTTTTCAGTAGAAATATTGGCTTGAACATAGCCTCCGAATACCTCTTCATCAATTCTCAAATTCTGCTGAGGATAAGGAATTCGACCGTTACCGGCCGCCGTTGCATTGGCTAGATTGTCAAACAAAAAGTCAGTAGTTGCTTGCTGATTAACCCTAAAGAACGAGGTTACGCCAGAACCACTAATACCATCTAAGAAATCACTTGGTGTTGAGCCACCACCATCTGAGAAAACGCCGACAGCGGTTGAATTAATAGGAACAAAGAACCCGCCGTAAGTAGTGGCATTGAAACGGACTTCACGTAAATGGTCAGTATACTTCAGGCCAAAATCAACAGAGCTAACAAGACTGTGATCTAGCTCTAGATTGAAGTCTGCGTAGGCATAATCTTCTTCATCGTCGGTTAAAATTTCATGCAATGAGGCAAAGATAGGGCGAACATCTTGTGGATTATTCGGGTCAATGTTGTTGAAGCTAACGGTAGGAGCGCGACCACGAATGTCGAAGTTATACGACGCTGGGCCACCAAGTTCGATAAACGGCTGATTATCGGTATTACCGAATGCCGTTGTATTACCGACACGAAAGCTACCAGAGGGTCTATCAGTGAACTCCACAATAACATTAAAATCGATGTTATCAGTTTCAGCGGTCGCGTCACGAGCGAAAGTATCGAACACGACACCAAAGCCTTCGGTACCATTATTCGCTGATGCGATTGTGCCCGCAACAACAATGCCATCCTCAACCACGGCATTGGTTAATGAACCACCGCCACCAAGGGCGTTATTACCGAACGTCAAAAAGTTGTCGTTGCTATTCGAACCTTCAAATTCAGAATATAGATAATTCAGGTTTACTTCTACTTTGTCGCTGGGGCGCCATTGTAATACAACGTTGCCGGTTGTTCTAATACGTTCTTGCTCGAACAATGCTGAGCCAATCAACGTTGGTACGGCCAAGCCTTCAAAACCAGCTACATTGCTGTCATAGGCGAGTGTCTCAACACTGTCACGACGAATATTTCTTTCTTGGCGCGTACCTGACACGAGCACACCAAATGTCTCGTCATCATTTTTCCAACTGTAAAGGCCGGATACACTAGGATCACTCTCATCAGACAATTCTGAGAAAGAATAGTCCACTTTTAAAGCGCCGCTGTTTGCTCTTTGCTCTAGTGGCTTACGCGTAATCGCGTCAACCACACCACCAATACCACCCTCTTCTACACTAGCTTGGGGGCTTTTATAGACTTTAACTTGCTGTACAATGTCTGACGGCAAAATCAAATAGTTAAAACTACGATTAGCCGACAGCTGATCAAGAACAAACCAATCCGCCGTCGCGAGTGAGTGGCCATTCAATTGTGTGCGTGTTAAGTTTGGCGCTGAACCACGAATACTAACCCGCTCACCTTCACCGAAATCACGAGCGATAGTAACACCAGGAATACGCTGAATAGCTTCAGCTAAATTTTTGTCAGGGAACTTACCAATATCTTCCGCTGTGATGACGTCAATGATCGCGTCTGAGTTACGTTTTGCATTTAATGAGCTAATCAAACTGCCTCGTATGCCAGTCACTACAACTTCTTCGAGCGTCGTGCTTTCAACCGAGCCGGCATCCTGTGCAAAGGCAATATTTGCCGGCGCCAACATCGCCAAAGCACCAAGTGCTCCATAAAATGCAGGATTACTAATTTTTTTCAACTTGCCGAAATATGGCTTTTCATTTACTTGTCTTGTCATTCTCGTCTCCTACCCGGGGGTATTTTGTCGCTAACTGGTGTTTCTATAGTTCTTTGATTATCAGCTAAACAAATGTCATAACACTCGCCTAACACGAACAAAATACAAACTAATGACAACGTTGTCAATTGCAGCGCTTCAAAAAACTATGTTTTTTGTCAACGTTGTCATTTTATCATCAATTTTATAGTGAAACCTACCGCATCTTCCTCAGGGCAGCGACCTTGCTCGAACATAATTGAACGCTAAAGTAGATTATTCTAGTAATTTGAACACGTGAGATTCGGTATAAAATAGCCCACCTAGGAATCCGCATAGAAAAATATTGGCGACCGTCAAACAGGTTTTGACAGCCTGAGACACCGCTAGGAATCAGAACTTACATTGTGGGTCTGTCGGATAATGAATTTTGCGATGGGAAACGCTACAAAGAATCAGCCCTTCGCTAGTTCTGCAACAAAAGGGTTCGGTTTTAAGACATTTGAACCCTTTATTGCTCCCGGCACTTAATGCTTAGGCCGTTGTTGCTTAGCACCCTTATAACTTACGATCGCTCCGTCTTGATCAGAACTACCAGAGCTGCTGAAATTGATCGCGGTATTTTGCTGGCCTGAATAAGCACCGTTTGCGTTCGCAACCGTACGATGTTTGGCCCCTGAGAAACTGGCAACGCTGCCATCTGGATCCAAAGAGCCCGCATTTGAAAAGTTAATTTGCTCGTCTATGCGGCTTTGATACGGCCATAAATGTTGGCCACTGGCGATTAGTTTCTCAAACCATCACCGCAACGGCCTAGTGCCGCCCAAACGTCGTCTTGTGTCGAATTGGTAATCGGGTTTTGGTTTTGTGTCCACCATTTCGCTCGTACACGCTGCTGCCGAATTGGGCCTCTTGACGGCCGACATAAACAGCATTGCTATCTCATTGTGGCGCATTAGCGCAGTCAAAAGCTAGCACCGGCAAAGTGGCCATCAGCGAGGCACAAAACAGCCATGATGCCGACCCTACCTTACTGTAATAATTCATCAGTTATCCTCTCGCTCCAATAAAAAGGAGCGCAATTAAGTTGTTCCGTTCAGCTTATCTTTACTTGAAGGGTCTGTCGGATAATGATTTGCATCAGGATAAAGTGGGAATTTGAGGCTAGTTTTTCGAGAATTTACGACGCAATGGTTGTTCCATTGCTCGAAAATTATCGGAAAAATAGACCAAAGTGGTACTTTCGCACTAGCAAATTTCATTATCCGACAGACTCTTATAGGCACCAAAAAGTAGCGGCTAGCGTTAATGCGAAGCCACCATTAAACACTCGGTTTAGGCTGTCCATACCATGCCAACAGTCCTCCCGCTATGGCGCCGCTAAAATGACCGGCCCAGCTAACACCCGGTGCATGGCGAAATAGGCTAATAAGCAAGGTTCCATAAATAATAATTGTCAGAAGTGAGATGACAATATCTTTTACTTTTTTTGTCCTAACGCCATTAACAATCAGATAGGCCCAATACGCAAAGGCTAAGCCTGAAGCGCCTATTACCACGCCCGAAGAACTGATCAGCCATGTCAAAAGTCCGGAGCCAACAATTAATAAGCAGGTACGATAGAGATATAGCCGCTGATCTAGGGCATTTAGCATTGCGCCCATCACTACAAGAGGCACGGCGTTAGCGAATAGGTGAAAAATATCGGCGTGCAAGAATGGCGACAACAAAATACCCAGCAAGCCACTAATAGACCTTGGTCTGATACCCAGCCAAGAAAGGTCGCCCGGTATAATAACTTCGATCAAAAATACGGCGATCATCAGGCCGACCAATATAAGTGGCATTTGAAAATTCTTTTTTAACATCAACTTACCTTCTCGCAGTGTTCATTTAACGGTCGCTGTCTTAAGACAGCTTATGACGAAGTAACTCTATCTTAGAGATGCTTTCTTGCTTGGATATCAACATGATACCGTCCCCACTACAAATTTCATCGGCGGCAGGTTGAAGCTTAAGCTTGCCATCGGAGGTGTAGCCAATAGGTGTGCCACAACCAACCGCTAACGCTGATGTGACAATATCAATCCATGATTTTGAATCGAAAGAAATATCTTCGCGGTACAGTGAATCACCTTTTGAGCATAAAAGGTCTTCAAGCACCTGCTCAGTGCCCGGGTGAACCATCGCGCGAACCACTAACTCAGGGTAGGCCCTTATTGGGCGAATAACGACATCAGCACCCGAATTTAGAAAGCGTTCTCTATTTTGATCGGCCACTGCCTCCGCAACAACACTGGCATCTGAGCCCAATGATCTAATTTGATTCAACACATCAAACGTTGCACTGTCAGAGAGAGTATCGCTAGGATCACGAGCCAGAATCAAAACATACGCTGCTTCGTCGACATTGGCGCGTTGTAAGGTAGCGATATCCTCTGCAGCTCCAGTATTGTGAAGCAATTTTTGCTCTACTAAACTTTGCGGCAATCCCTCTGGATATTTTCTCGACAGTAGATGAACGGGTAAATCTTTCAGCTCATCGGTTGCGGCTATC
>JAESTB010000267.1 GCA_016763815.1 Arenicella sp. | reverse complement strand
AAGATAAATAATTAAAAAATATATCAATAATTTATGAAATATATATCAGTAATTACATTAGTCGCTTCAGTCCTGATTTCATCATGCAATCAACAGCAGTCCAGCACCGATAAAGAAGAATTTGAAGCCTACCTTAAGCTAAAACGTGTTTCTCTAGATGACCAAACACGTTATGAGCGTCTTCGCGTTGAGTATGACAGGCGTGCGGCCTTGGCGGTCGCAACTCTCAACACCGAACTTTTGGACCAAGTGTTGATAGATGCTGAAATCGAAGAGTTTCGTAAGGAACTACTAATCAGTCGCTATTTTGAAAAATATCTGAATGATGCGGTTACCGACCAGGGTATTCAAAACTACTATAGTAATAACGTCGATGATTACAAAACGCGTAAAGCGCAAGTGTCTCATATTTTGTTTCGAGTCAACCCCGGTATGGATGAAACAGAACGACAAGTAGCACTTACTAAAGCTTCTGAAGCGCATAGTAAAATCACTTCAGGTGAGGATTTCGCCAGCGTTGCTAAAACCATGTCTGAAGATAAAGTGTCCGCCGCTAAGGGCGGTTCCCTAGGTTGGATAAATGATGGAGCGATTTCAAAAGCATTTTCGGAGAAGATCTTTGCGATGCAGAAAGATCAAATATCTGAGCCCTTTTTAACCGACTACGGATTTCACATCGTTAAAATTGACGAAGGTCAGCAAGATGTTGTTAAACCACTGGAAGCACTAAAGGGAGATATACGTTATCAGTTACGAAGCGAGAGCAAAAAAGCGGAAACCAAGCGTCTTTTAGAATCCGTCTCTTACCTACCAGAGAAAGCCGAGGTTAAAAAATGAGGCTCAAGGGATCACGGTACTATTTGGTGTTGACCCTCTTGCTGCTTGGTGCCTGCACCGCGGATAAACCCGATGTTTCTATAAAGCTTGATTCTGACCCCGCTAATAAGGTTCTCGCCACTGTTGGAGGGGAAGCTATCACTCAGGGTGATGTTGATTTCATGCTAAAGCGGACCTTTGCTAACGCTCACCAGTTACCTGTCGACGCGCAAGTACAACATAATGTATTACAAAGCTTAGTTGCGGCCAAAGCGATGAAACTAAGTATTCAGAAAGATCTTTCAGACAAGGATTTGTTAACCATCAGAAATAAGGTTAAGACTTACGAAGAAGAACTTTATTTCAAAGAATATCTAATTAAAAACACCACGCCAGAGCCAGCATCAAATCAAATGGTTCTTGACTACTACGAACGTCATCCAGAAGAATTTGGCGCGAAACAGCAGCGCTCGTTTGAACTTTTGAAAACCAGAAGAAAACCTTCAACCGAAAAACGCGATGCGCTGATTTCTCAAATCTCCAGCATAAAAACAGATCGCGATTGGCAACAGCTTGCTAAAGACAGTGAACTGGAGTTGGTCTATCAACGAGGCTCTGCGCTATCCGGATTACTCGATAAATCGTTAGAGGACAGCCTCACCAAGCTAGACCAAGGAGACAGCTCAGAGATTATATTTATCAAAGGTATACCTCATATTCTACGGCTTAATAATATAACTGAACTGGCGCCAAAACCGCTGTCATCAGTTAGTGCTGACATTCGCAAAAAACTCGCGGCTAATCAACTAAAAAAAGCCGTCAAGATAGCCTCTGAAAAAGCGGTTAAATTGGCTGACGTTGAGTTCCATTAGGTTTATTACCTTTCTTACGATACTTAGAAAATGCATAAAATTACACAAGCAAAGTACCTGATAAGTTGCCTCATTTTTATAGGCTTAACTTTCTGCTCCGTCTTGCGCTCACAAGAATTGGTGGCTGAGGTTTGTATTTATTCACAAAATAATAATAAAGGTTCTGAGTTTTGTACTAATGGTAATAGCTTTGTACCGTTAAGGTTCAACACTAAGTCGGTAATCGTTCCAGCCGGTTATAAAGTTACTTTATATCGCTGGCCTTTTTATCTTGGCCCGAGAGTAGAATTAACTAATAGTGTTCCTTTCTACAACGGTTCGAATGCAAGATCGATAAAAATGGAACAATCCTCTGCGGTCAATAGGGAGAATATTGCCGCGATAATTCCCACCATTTCTTTATTGCTAAACGATATACCAGTCGATCCTGATGACTTAGATGGCGATGGTTTTTCAAATGAAGTAGAAGATGAGTACGGAACCGACCCAGAAGACCCCGATAGCACGCCGCCTGATCAAGATGGTGACAAAATCCCCGACGACATCGATCCCGATCGAGACGGCGATGGAATCGCTAATGAAGAAGAAGAGCTGCGGGAAACCGACCCGGATGATCCAAATGACTACCCTGATACCGTGGCTCCAACATTATCGTTAAGTAACCCGAGTTCAATTGTCACGACTGAGCACAATATAAATGTTGTTGGCAATCTACAAGATCCAGAGCAACCTTACTCGGGTGTGGCCGATGTCTACGTTACGTCAAGTGCTTACTCAGCAACGTCATTTCGTGGTAGCTACGACATTGGCAGTGGCGTTTTTAATATCGAGGTTCCGTTAGTTGAGGGTGACAACCAGTTGACTGTCTACGCCATGGATATTTCAGGCAATCAGGTGCAAGCTAATATTTCGGTGATGCAACGAACGCCACCGACGATCGTCTCAGTGACTCCTGTTAATGGAACTGTATTAACTAATGACCGAGCTAATATCAGTGGAGAGATTCAAACTAAATTAGTGGCCGACCAGTTTGTGTTTACCGTTAACAGCTCGCGAGTGGTTACTAGCGCAACTAATCAAGCTAACACCTATCACTTTGATTTCAATGATGTGCCTTTGGCACCGGGTGACAATCGCTTTCGCTTTGTCGTCAGTAGTGATTATGGTGGTGATGAAAAAAATATTATCCTTCAGTTTATTCCTGATGAAGACGAGGATTTTGACCCACCACTGATTGGAGATAGCAACCCATCGGACGCTAGCTTAATTAACCGTGATAGCTTTCGAATCGCAGCGCAAATTGAGAGCTATGCTGGGCCGCTTACTGTGGAATTTGACGGAGAGATTTTAGTTGAACCTAGCGATAACAAGACTTTATACACTTTGTCTGAAGTGGTTTCATTTGCTTCGGGCGAAGACCAGTTAACCATTAATATAAAAGCCACGGATAGCCTAAACAAAGAGACAACACGATCGTT
>JAESTB010000266.1 GCA_016763815.1 Arenicella sp. | reverse complement strand
GTCGAGTCGATGTCGCGAGCGCCTATGGTCATCGGAAAATCCGATAGCGCGTTCGGTCGGTCACAAACATTATATGACACTACGATGGGATGGCGTTTTATAAATGAAAAACTGAAGTCACAATACGGCGTTGAAACAATGCCTGAGACGGCCGAAAATGTTGCTGAGCAATTTTCGATCAGCCGCGAAGATCAAGATGCGTTTGCTTTTAAGAGTCAGCAACGCGCGGCAGCAGCTCAAGCGTCTGGTTTCTTTACTAATGAAATAGTGCCCGTGACGATTACACGCCGCCGTAAAGACGATTTGGTTTTCAGTGATGACGAACATATTCGAGCGAAGACTACTTTAGAAGCGTTGGCTAAGCTGCCAACGCCATTCAAAGAAAACGGAACAGTAACAGCTGGAAATGCATCTGGTATCAATGATGGGGCATGTGCGATGTTAATAGCGTCCGAGACCGCACTCCAAACACACAACCTAACCCCCAAAGCGCGTGTGATCGCGACCGCTGTTGCTGGTTTGGAACCAACAATAATGGGGTTTGGGCCAGTACCAGCGGTCATCAAGTTGTTAGCACACACCGGCTTGTCCTTAGAACAGATGGATGTCATTGAGCTAAACGAAGCCTTTGCCGCACAAGGCTTAGCCGTAATGCGTGAGCTTGGGCTCAGCGATGATGACCCTCGGGTGAATCCGAATGGTGGTGCTATTGCTCTTGGGCACCCATTGGGAATGTCAGGTGCGCGAATTGTCGGCACTGCGATTAATCAATTAGACAAAATAAATGGTCGTTACGCGCTTTGCACTATGTGCATAGGTGTTGGCCAAGGCATTGCAACAATTATTGAAAAAGCATAATCATGAATCTCAAAAATAGAAATTTTACGTGTAAATCTGCATTCATCTTCCTTACTTTGTTGAGCACCCAAGTAAGTGCCGGAGTTCGCTCAATGGGGCAAGAGACTACCGTCGATAACGGCCCATATTTACAAGTGTCTGTGCAATGTACGACACAAAAAAGCTCCATTTTTTTACGCAGGCACAAAAAAGGTAAAGAATGGTGCGATCAGAAATTAGGCGTGGTTTGTAGTGCTAGAAAAATGGCCGCTGCACAAAAAATTTGCGGTCGACAGTACCTTTCTGCACTTAATAAAGACTCGATGAAGAATGTGCCTGCACAAGTTATCTCTAAAAGATCGACGGCTGTGGGGGCGAGTAATCCTAAGAAAATGGCTAAAGGGTAGGTAGAGAAATCACTTCGTAATACCGCATCTCTCAGGCAAGAGAAGTTTGATATTGAACAAAAACTTATTGAGATAGAAGCATTAAAGCTGGACCTTAGACGTCGAGAAATTGACTTGAGAAAGTTACAAGTATCTGAGGGTCTTAGCGCAAATGAATTGGTTCTCGCAGACAAATAACATCGATAGAACATTCGATGAGTAACGATAGCAGAACGCAGATTATTAGTTCAATGCCGCAGTTTAAACGACTTGTGTCGGTGCGCAATCGTTGGCTACTTTTTCTGACCGCACTAACACCTTACTATTCCATACGTTCTTTATTGTAGGTGTTACTGTTTATCGAGGCCTTTTCAGTAGATCTATAGAGCAGGGCGCAACTTTAACCGTTGGCCTCATTTCAGCGGCGTCAGTTATTGTGCTCTTTGTTGTTCTTGAATTTGTCTATATTTTTGTTTGCGCAAAGAAGCTAGACGCTCTTCAGAATGACGTACTTGAGGAGATAAAGAATAATGATTAGATTCTCGGCTAGGCGAATACTAGATTTATTGACTTTGTTACTTCTAAGTTGTTTATTCACATCGCGACCTTGGAGTGCAAGTTCAGTCGATAAGCCAATAAATATGTCAGCACTCATCACCTTTCTAGTGTTTGTAGCTGTTACGCTCGCTATCAGCTATTGGGCCAGTAAATACACCACGGCTAACTCTGGGTTTTACACCGCAGGCGGTCAAATCAGTGCAGGGAAAAATGGCACAGCAATTGCTGGTGATTTTATGTCGACCGCATCTTTTTTAGGTATTAGTGACCTAATATTTAGTGCTGGCAATCGGCGGGTTGGCCCATTATGTTATTTTTGATGTCAGAACAAATTCGTAATATTGGAAAGTATACGTTTACTGATGTTGTATCTCATCGTTTCATTTTCAACGTCTACCAGTGTGAATGGTGACGTATTTTCAGCGATAATAAGAGTACTTTCTCTATATCAAATAGAGATGCCGCGAGTGGAAACAATATTATTAAGAATTATTAGGGTTTCCAGTTTTACTATGTCTTTAATCTTGCCAAGCTCATCTTTGATAACCGCTTCATAATCACTTAACGAGTTTGCGTGAATGCGGGCGATATAGTCCAACGAGCCGGTAGTCATGTAACACTCTGTTACTGCGAGTATACCCTTTATTTCTTCGGCAAAGCGATTGGCTGCTTCGCGTGTATTACTTCCAATTTGCATTAGTACAAACGCAGAAACATACTTGCCAGCCGCGTCTGGATTCACGATGGCTTGATAGCCCGAAATTACCCCAGTGTCTTCTAAACGTTTAACTCGCTTAGCGCATGGTGTGTTCGATAGGCCAATAGTGTCCGCTAGGTCCAAATTTCTAATTCGTCCATTCTGTTGAAGAATTTTCAAAATTTTCTTATCGGTTTTGTCTAAGTCCATAAAGTTCGATATAAATTAAAACATTTAATAATTGTCGCAATATCGTATTTTTGTAGTAAAAAAGCAATGCGATAGACGTGTAAAATAGTAATTATAGCAATTAAAACTCTGAAATGATTCTTATAATTGAGGTCGAAAATAACCCATAAAGAGCTAACGGCCAAAATCATCATGCTAAGTGGTAGCGACATTGTTATAGAAATACTTAAGTCTGAAAACGTTTCCTTTGTTTTTGGAAATCCCGGTACGACGGAGTTGGCTTTGGTCGACGCCCTTAGTGAACACCGGGACATTAAATACATATTAGGGTTGCAAGAAGCTAGCGTTGTTGGCTTAGCTGATGGTTACGCACGAGCGACTAATCGCCCCGCTTTTGTAAATCTACACGCAACGGCTGGTTTGGGTAATGGTCTCGGTGCGCTTTCGAACGCAGCCTATATGAATACGCCATTAGTGGTTACCGCAGGGCAGCAAGATTATCGTCATATTGTTGACGACCCTTGGTTAACCGGCGACCTTGTTGGTTTGGCTAAGCCATTGTGTAAGTGGGCACATGAAGTGCGAACAGTAGATGAACTAGGTGTCATTTTACGACGAGCGTTTAAAGATGCCAATACCTTTCCAAAAGGCC
Organism: Arenicella sp.; assembly: GCA_016763815.1. Taxonomy (GTDB): domain Bacteria; phylum Pseudomonadota; class Gammaproteobacteria; order Arenicellales; family Arenicellaceae; genus Arenicella. The sequence continues at coordinate 238 of JAESTB010000266.1, read as the reverse complement.
CTGTGTTCGTTGCACTACCTTCCAACTTCATGGAGGAAGAAACCACCATGCCAGTGCCGCCGAAGTCCGAAATTTACACCGACTCTGTGGCTGGGGGTATTAGCGAACTGGCCGGAATTTTGTCAGACTGTAAGCCAAGCGAAATCGCTATCATCGCGGGTGATGAAATAAGCAGCTCGAACGCTTTGCAAGAAGTGGTTGAGTTTGCAGAAATGATGGGTGCGGATGTTTATGGTTC
>JAESTB010000265.1 GCA_016763815.1 Arenicella sp. | reverse complement strand
TTCTTAGATAAGGGGGGCATTAATAACTTCGCTTAAACGACTGGGCTACCAAGAAAGATGACATTTAAAGTCGCTGTGGAGACAAATTAAGCCGCTACATGAAGACTGCGATAATCAGCGCCAAAAATTAGATGAGTAAGCCAGCCTGGTAACAAGTGTGGCGAGGACATACTAACTACTGTGTAAATGGCTAAACCGTTGTTTATAAAAAAGCCCCTGTCAAACTACATGTTGTGACAAGGGCGAAGCAAGATGATTAGTAGATCAATTGCAAAACAGATTCTAGCTTGAGTTATAAAATTGATCGTTTGTTTTCTTTGTGAATTAAAGGGTTTGCGGCATCTTCTGCTTTTAACCCTGCCGCCCACTTATTTCTGAAATGAACAAATGCTTCGTCTGCGGCGATGGCGCGAGGCACGAAATCAGGGCTGAGTTCTAGGAGCTTTTGCTGATCTTCGATGAACAATTTATCTTCCATGAATCCTTCTAAAAGAGACTCTTTTAGCGAGGCCGAAACTTCCGGCTTATCCATGTCTTTGTTGTGCATATAGTTCCAGAAAAAATGTGTTGTATTACGCGTCTCTGGCGTCATGAATTGGCAGTTTCGATATTCTCGTACATTGCTGCGGCCGTCTATTTCTTCATTCCAGCCGACCGGCGCGAATAAGGTTTCCATTAGGAATACGCCCGGTAGGCGCATGCTAACAATATTGGCGCGGTCGAGTTTATCGCCTTGTTCGCTTGCTGGAATTACTTTGGCGTGAAAGGGGGGGGCATTGCTATCTCGGTGCCAGCGCTCCATTGAAAAGCCATCATCGTGCTTTTCAATGTTCTCGGGGAGCGTGCTGTATGCATAGGCCTCGGAGCCACCTAAGGTATTGGTATGGACAAATGCTACGTGAGAAAAATCGGCTAGGTTATCAACGATCAATAACCAATTTGCATCGTAATGAAGGTAGGCTTCTTTATCAAAACCGCGCCAGTTTTCCTTGTCACTAAGTGGCGGAAAGTCGTAAATATCATCTTCATTGGCGAGGTCTTTGTCGCCCATCCAAATCCATATCATTCCGCCTTTGGCGACTACTGGGTAGCTACGAACCTTTAGCGATTTAGAAATATGTTGCTGCCCCGGTATTTCAACAACCTGGCCTTTTTCGTCGTACAACATACCGTGATACATGCAGCGAATGCAGTTTCCTTCAACTCGGCCAATAGACAGCGGTGCTGCGCGATGGCAGCAACGGTCGTCTAAGGCAATGTAATTGTCAGTGTCGCCTTGATAAAAAACCAAGGGTGTTTCGCAAATGGTTCGAGCGAGTTTGTTGTCGGCCTCGGCTACTTCGTATTCCCAGGCCGCGGCGTACCACAAGTTTTCGATAAAATATCGTTTTTTCTCAGTCATTTTCTTAATCTCTAGTTTGATAGGCCATGCGTTGTTAGTTGTTCGAATCCGTGTCGACGATTACTTGCAGAGTGTTAATCATGGTTTGCCAAGCGTCGCTGTCGCAGCGACTCATTATTTGTTTATATACGGCGTCGATCTGCGGCATTAATTCAGCGTGTAAAGTTTGGCCTTTCTCGGTAAGGCTGACGTGCACAATTCGTCTGTCTTCATCACTGCGTTGTCGAGTAACGAGGTTCTTCGACGTCATTCGATCTATGATTCCGACCATGCTTGGGCTAGGTAGTAACGTCTTTTTGGCGAGCTCAGCACTAGTGCAGTCGTGCACCTCCCAGAGAACGCGAAGAATTCGCCACTGCTGTTCGGAAATTCCGTGCTCTTTAAACACCTTTCGATAATGCGGAATAATTGTGTCTAAGGTGCGGTGCAGCATCATCGGTAGTGATTTATCGAACTTATCCACGTTTCTCTCTGTAGTCGAATTTAGTAACCGTAACCATTCTTTAAATCGCGTAACGACAAATGGTATTGATTAATCTATTAATAGTTAATATATTAACTATAATAGTAAATGATGAGAGTTTGTCAATGGGGTTTTTAAATAAAGTAACCGAGCGCCGCGATAGTTGGAGTGAACACGCAATGAAAAACACAGTTAAGAAAAGAATTGAGAACGTAGTTATTATTGGCGCTAGTCATGCTGCCGCCGAAGCAATATCGACGTTGCGGAAGTCTGGCTGGGAGGGTTCTATTGCATTAGTTGGTGATGAAAAAAATTTACCATATCAACGCCCGCCTTTGTCGAAAGCCTATTACAAAGGTGAACTTGGTGTCGAGAAACTGGCGATTAAAAATCCGCAATTTTACCTGAAGGCTAAAGTCGACCTTTTTATCGGTAGACGGGTTGAATCGATTAATCGGCAAGAAAAATACGTGACCCTCGATGATGGCAAAAATATAGATTATAGCCACCTGATTATTGCCACAGGTACTCGTGCTCGCTATTTATCGGTGGAGGGTGGTGACTTGCACAGTATTAAATATCTTAGAACGATGGCCGATGTCGATGACATAAAGAAAGCACTGAAATCGTCGGCTAAATTACTGATAGTCGGTGCGGGTTACATTGGTTTAGAGGTCGCGGCATCGGCCACTAAACAGGGTTTGAACGTCACCGTTCTAGAAGCAATGGATAGAGTGCTGGCGCGTGTTACTAGCCCCGTGGTTTCTAGCTTCTATCAGAATATGCATGCCCAAGCTGGTGTCGAGATTAGACTAAATACTGCACTTGAAAAATTTGCCGAGATTGACGGTAAATATTTTGCAGTGCTAGCCAATGGCGAAAAACTTGAATTTGATTGCGCTATCGTCGGTATCGGTGTGATACCCAATACAGAGCTTGCCGATGACGCCGGCCTTCTCTGTGATAACGGCATTGTGGTTGATGAGTTTACCCGGACTGCAGACCCTTTTATTTACGCGGTTGGTGATTGTAGTAATCACCCTAATTTCATTTACCATCGCCGAATTCGCCTTGAATCCGTGCCAAATGCGGTAGCACAAGCAAAGACGGCCGCTAAGGCTATTTGTGGAAAAGACGTCGTCTACAAGCAGTTACCATGGTTCTGGTCAGACCAATACGATGTAAAGCTACAAACCGCCGGTTTATTGGCGGGGTATGACGATTACAAAGTTGAGGGTGATGTAAAAGGCGCTAAGTTTTCAGTGCGCTATTTTAAACATGGAAAGCTCATTGCGCTTGATGCTTTAAACTCGCCGGCGGAATTCATCAAAGCGAAGAAATTAATTATGCTGGAGGCGTCTGAGTAAGCGCTGTTGAGGCGAGGCTCTTAGCCGATGTGTGATGGGCTTTTATAAGTCGTGGCCTTATAGCTGTGGAAAGCTATGAATCACCATTGTCGATTCAATGCCAACTAGCCGCTGAGTCTATACGGTTAGTTCTCGAGCTCGAAAGTAAAAAAGTGGGCATAACACGCTTAATGTCGATTATAAAGCCGTGTTATGCGCGGATTATCTAGGCTAAACGCCTCTGCAGAGCTTAGTGGATGCATTTATCACCATCAGATAGAGCTTACCGTTGCTCCGCGGCTGAGAAATTACCGGAAATGGGTGTTCCATCGAACTATAAGGGCCGCTGGCGGTTGTTGTATCAAGCATCGTAATCGTTTTTGAGCATTCAAACCAAATTGAGCGTTAGGGTCGAAAAGCCCTGGGAGTTTGCTGGTGTGGTTTATCTCAACAAATTAGATGATTGTTCAAGTGCCCAACCATGGTTAGGCTTTTCATAGGACTATAGCGCCAGCCGAAAGGGTGCTATTCAATTTTAATTAAGCGATATAAAAGAGTGACCTACAATGCATCAAGCAAAAATGATAATAAATGGAGTTCCTAACACATCAGACAATGTCGTCGATGTGATTAACCCTGCGACTGAGGAAGTATTTGCTCAATGTCATTTTGGTGATCGAGACACGGTTAACGCGGCAGTTTCGTCTGCACGCGGTGCATTTCCATTGTGGAGCAATTTGAGCGATGAAAAACGAAAGGCAAAGTTACTTGAGGTTGCTAGTTTGCTTGAATCAAACATGCATGAGCTGATGGAGTTGGTGACAATGGAGAGTGGCAAACCCATGAACGGACTCAACGGAATTGGGTCTGGAATGGAGCTGGGGGGATCAATTGCTTGGACCCAAGTTGGAGCAAGTTTTGATCTTCCTGTTGAAGTGATTCAAGACAACGAAGAGGCAAGGGTGGAAGTTCACCGTAAACCTCTAGGGGTAGTTGCCTCGATAACACCGTGGAATTGGCCGCTAATGATCGCGATTTGGCATGTTATCCCCGCTTTACGCGCCGGAAATACCGTGTTGATCAAGCCATCGCCCTATACGCCTGTGGCAACCTCTAGGTTTGTAGAGTTAGCCAATTCGGTGTTACCCGCAGGTGTACTAAACTTAGTCCATGGCGATACTGAGGTAGGAACGGCCATCAGCGAGCATCGTGATATCAATAAAATTATTTTCACCGGATCAACGCCGACTGGTAAGAAAATTATGGAGTTGTCAGCGTCGAGCCTGAAGCGTCTTACATTAGAGTTGGGTGGTAATGACGCGGGCATCGTTTTACCCGATGTTCAGGTCAGTGAGATTGCCGACAAATTGTTTGGTGTCGCGTTTCATAATAACGGCCAAACCTGTGCTGCATTAAAGCGTTTATACGTTCATGAGTCTCAGTATGATGAAGTCTGTGAAGCCCTTGCTTCTATAGCGAATTCTGTGAAGGTGGGCAATGGCATGAATCCTGATTCTGATCTTGGGCCACTACAAAACGCTAGACAATTACACATTGTTAAATCATTAGTGGAAAGCGCTCGTGAAAATAGAGGTGTAATTTTAGCCGGAGGCCGAGAGCTTGATGGGCCTGGCTATTTTTATGCTCCTACTATTATTGCCGACCAAACTGACGGCGACCGGGTGGTAGACGAAGAGCAATTTGGTCCTATATTGCCAGTAATAAAGTATTCTGACTTGGATGAAGTGATTAGGCGGGCAAATCGAAATGATGCTGGTTTAGGGGGATCTGTTTGGTCAAACGACTTAGATCGTGCAGCCGATGTGGCGAGTAGGTTAGAATGCGGTACAGTGTGGATCAACGATCACGGCGCTGTACAGCCAGATGCGCCTTTCGGTGGGGTCAAGCAATCGGGAATCGGGGTCGAATTTGGTGTGCAGGGTCTAAAAGAGTGTACGTCTATTCAAACTATTAAGATCGCAAAACTATAGATCGAGGGGCTTTGAGTTGCAATTTTTAGCTTAAAGCTATTGTTTAATTGTAACCAATGCCTTACTAATATTAATTATGAGCGATTTCAGTAAATCAGGAATAACAGAAGATTTTCAGATAGAGTTGTTTGGTTTGGTTCAGCGTCTACTGCCAGTAGACGCCATCCGTTTTAATATATACGTGCCGCACATTGACCTTAATCAAGACGCGGGTTTTGGTTCGAACGTTGACCAGATGACAGAGCGCTATGCTCGAAAATTCTGGCAGTTCGACCCAATGCACCCGACTAATTTCGAAGATAAAGACACGCTGGTTGTTACCAATTCAATGTTGATGACAGACTTTGCCTGGCAGAAAACTCGAATTTTCCAAGAGTTTTTTAAACCCGGTGGCTATTTTCACGATGCCGATGTTTTCTTTCGTCAAGAAGGGAGAATTATTGCGGTGCTCACATTGTTGAGAAATGACCCTTTACAGTTTTTCACCGAGCGAGAGACTCAACTATTAATAAAAATTCAGCCGTTTATTCAATATAGTTTAAGTAATGTGTACTTGCCAAAGCGTGTTCATGATCGAACAAGCTTGTCGGCAACCTATGATTTAACGGTCCGAGAATTAGACGTGGTTGAGCTGGCGCTCACCGGAGCGAGCAATAAAATTCTCAGTAAGCAATTGAAAATTAGCATGCCAACCTTGCGGACTCATATGCAAAATATTTACACAAAAGTTGGGGTTCACTCCAATAGTGAACTGATATCAAAGCTTATGACTATGCTTAAATGATTTAAAATCAATGGTTTATGAGGTTTTTCTTTGTGCGTTAGCCCCTTCATCATTTAAGATGATACATAAAATCACAATTGTGTATCAGTATTCAATTATCAAATTAATAACCCCCCAGAGGTCATGATAATGAAGAAGAGAAAAATTTCAACGATAGTCGCAGCGCTAAGTTTAGGTGCCACAACGTTTGGTTTTGTTGCGCAGGCGTCGGCACAAGTATTGGAAGAGCTGATAGTGACAGCGCAGAAGCGTGAGCAATCTTTGTCCGATGTTAATCTCTCCGTTACCGCGTTCAGTGGTGATGACATCGATGCATTGGGGTTTAGCAATAGTGTCGATATCGCCGCTCAGACCCCAAGTTTAAGCATTGGTACTCCTGTTGGCGAAGGTAATAACCCATCGCTGGTTTTACGCGGTGTTGGCATTAACGATTTCAACGACAATAACGAGAGTACCGTAAGCTTGTACGTTGATGAAGTTTATTTAGGCGCGCTTGCCGGTCAGACATTTCAATTGTTTGATGTGGAGCGCGTTGAAGTTCTGCGCGGCCCGCAAGGCACTCTCTATGGACGTAATAGCACTGGGGGGCTAATTCATTTTATTTCAAAAAAACCGGGCTTCGAAAATGAAGGTAATGTGTCGCTTAATGTTGGCGATTACTCTTTAGTCGAGATCGAAGCGGCACAAGATATTACGCTAGGGAAGAACACGGCGGCGCGCATTGCGGTGGCGAAAAAGGATCACGATGGCTATGTCAAGAATCGAATTGGTCCCGACGCAAACGAAGCCAATAGCTTGGCGTACCGCGTTCAGCTAGAAACAACCATTAATGATAACTGGGTGCTTAACCTAAATGCACATGGCGGCGAGTCTGACACGGTAGCTCCCCAATATCAGCATCAGGCGACTAACGACGGCGTTGGTGGTGTGACAAGTGATTTGTTTGGTTATATTGACACTGACGGTGATATCTATGCTGGTGAATATAGTCGTGTTGGCGTGCTGGATATAGAAACTAATGGGCAATCTTTTGTCGTCACAGGGGATATTGCAGACGGAGTTAGTTTTACCTCGATTACCGCGTTTGAGAGTGTTAAAAAAACTCATGAAGAAGATACCGATGTAGGCCCGGTTCCTGGCATAGAGCCTACGTTCATTGTTGATCATGAGCAGGTGAGCCAAGAATTTCGTTTGGATCTTGAGCGTGGCGAAAATATCTATACCTTAGGTGCCTATTACTACGACGCGGATATCAAAGGCGCGCAAGATCTAGACCTTCGTGGCATTGGCGATATCCTACTTGAAACCGATTATACTCAGGATGTAACAAGCACCGCCATATTTGGTCGCGCAGAGTTACGCTTGAGTGAGTTAATGGGTTTGACCATAGGCCTTCGCTATACTGACGAAGAAAAAGACTTCGTATATTCGCAAGATGTCGACGCCACAACCCTAGGCGCCCCGGCCGTTGAGCGAGTGCTTAATATTACCGACTCACTTGAAAATGATGCGTTTTCTGGAAATGTCGGCTTAGACTGGGACCTTTCTGATGCAACCTCAATCTATACAACGGTAGCACGGGGTTTTAAATCTGGCGGCTTTAATGTTGGTTTTGGTGATGGCTCGTCGTACGATTCTGAAACACTAACCAGTTATGAATTTGGCTTGAAAACCTCGTTTGGCAGAACTCGCTTGAACGGTGCATTGTTCTATTATGATTACCAAGACCTGCAGGCTTTAACGTTTAATAGTGCAACGGCCGCATCGTCAATTTCAAATGCGTCGGATGTAACCGTTTTGGGTGGTGAGTTAGAGATTGTTTCTAACGTTACTGACAATTTATTGATCAGTGCTGGCCTAAGTGTTTTAGATACGAAAATCGACTCTATTTCAACGCCGGTTGGTGTGTTACAAGACCGCAACTTGGTACTCGCTCCAGAGACCACAGCAAATATATTGGCTCGCTATCATCAAACACTTAAGTCTGGTTCATCTATCGCCTATCAGCTAGATGGCAGTTATAAATCAGAACACTTCTTCGACGTGGTTAATCAGCCCGTCTCGCGCCAGGGTGGCTATTCGGTTTGGAATGCTCGGGTAAGCTGGACATCGTCTGATGAAAACCTAGAGCTTGCGCTTTGGGCGAAGAATGTCGGCGAGAAAGAGTATCTAGTTTACACATTCGATTTCACTGATTTAGGTGGCTATAACCAGCAATTCTTTGGCGCGCCACGCTGGGTTGGCGCATCAATGAAATACAGTTGGTAATTGCATTGAATGTTTTGGTCTTAATGCTTTTGTAATTATAAAGAATCCGGTCAGTGTTCGCTGGCCGGATTTTTTATGCACATAAATCTATGATGGATCTGTCGGATAGTGAATTTTGCTAGTACGAAAGCGCCACTATTGTCTATTTTTTCGATCGTTTTCGAGCAATGGAATGGCCATTACGTCTCAAATGATCAAAAAACCAGCCTAAAATTTCCACTTTCTCCTAACGCAAATCATTATCCGACAGGCCCATGATGTAGACCACATCATTGCCTCGTCTTAATTGATGATTTTTTTATGTTTTTGCACGAGCTAAACTAACTTAGTGAATCAACCTTGTGAGTTTATTAAATGAATAATATCCGCCAAATTAGGCAACTGGTTTTAACGCCAGCTTTAATGCTCATTGCTGTAACGTTCTGCCTCGCCTCTACCGTAAACGCTTCTTCAAACGTTGACAAAGATGCGCTGGTTAAACCGGAAATTACCGGAGCGGACGCTAAGAAAAAAACCACGATCACTCGCCCCAATCGTAGTTTACCGCCACTTAAAATTGAGCAAACAGGGAATGTTAATCGCCTGCCTCGAAACTACCCAGAAACATGGGTGTTGGTCGATGAGGCTTCGTTTTTTGCGATGGCGGCGGGTAAAATGATTATTATTGATGCTGCGGAAAGTATCCCGAATAAGCGTATTAAGGGCATTATAGATAAGAGTTTTTTGGGCAATTTTGGTCAAGCGAAAATACGTGATGAACTGTATATCATCGAGACCTTTCACAGCCGCGGAACCCGCGGGCCGAAAGAAGATGTTCTCTCAATTTATGATAAGCAGACGCTGACCATTAAAAAGGAAATAGTGTGGCCGAAAGCCAATAGGCTACAGTCACTACCGGAAAAATATGCAGTGTCATTGAGTCAGGATGAAAAGTTTCTTTTTGTAGCGAATTTTGACCCGGCGGCATCGTTTACCGTGGTTGACCTGGATTCGCAGGAAATCGTTGAAGAGATCGAAATACCGGGTTGTGTGCTTAATTACCCGGTTGGAGTTCGGTCAGTCGCGTCTTTATGCAGTAATGGCGCCATGCTAACGACACGTTTGAACCAAGACGGTACGTTTAAGTCTCAGCTGCGCTCCGAGCCATTTTTCGACACCAGCCTATCGCCTATCTTTGAGCATGCAATATACATTGGTGATGTTGCGTACTTTTGGAGTTTTAGTGGTGAATTGCATAGCTTTGATATGGCCGGAGATACGGCGGAATATTTGGGCAAGTGGGACCCCCGTTCTGAGCAAGATATATCGGCTAACTGGCGCCCAAGCGGAATCGTTTTGAACGACAGTGATGATGACGGGCTTATCTATACGATTTTTCAGCCCGATGGAGCTGAAGGTACACAAACGCACGGCGGTACTCAAGTGCGTGTGCACGACCCCATCAAGAAAACACTGATCCGGTCAATTGAGTTACCAAATTGGGGAATATCGTTAACCGTCACACGTGGGGAAAGCCCGCTATTACTGGTTACCAATGGCGAGCTTAATTTGGATGTATTTAACGCACTTGATGGTAGCTTTATTCGCACTATTAAGGATTTTGGCCAAACCACGCCATTGTCGCACCACAAGTCTTACTAATGTTTAGTATTGCTCTCTTTAGTGTTCTTACTCAGGCATCGGCGTTGCTACTTGCAGGTATTTTTTTGGGTGCAGGGCTGAGTAAGTTAAACCCAGAGAATGCCGAGTATTACCGCGAAGCAATCGCTAACTATGGCATCACACCTAGGCTTTGGTCCGCTAGATTAGTTGGTTTGATTGGTGCTTTAGAGCTTGGTATTGCGGTATTAATCATCTTGCCGCGTAGCCAATTTTTATCACTGATAGTCGCCGCTGTGGTTTTGTCAGTTTACGCATACGCCTTTATTAAAATTATTAGAGAGGGTCGCTCAGACATCGATTGTGGCTGCGCTGGCCCTGGTGGAAAAGTGACAGTAGGGCGTGGGCTGGTGGTTCGCAATGTCATTCTGATTGTTCTGGCGTTAGTCGCTGCATTTGTTTAACTACCGGCGAAATTAGTCGCATGGCCCTTAGTTTTACTGACCGCCCTGGTTCTAGGATTGGTCTATTTGAGTACTGAGCAGTTAATAATAAATCATCAAAAGATACGAGCTTTGCGCCAATCCGGTCTCTAGGAATCACTCGCAAGGTCACGTTTAATAGGTATATAGCGTATGAGTTTACTTTTAATTTCAAATATCGTGTTATGGGTTTTGGTGGTGGTAATGGGCGTGGTGATTTTTGCTCTGACTCGCCAAGTGGGGGTGTTGTTTGAGCGGGTAGCTCCGGCAGGAGCCCTAGCGATGAACCAAAATCTCCGTGTTGGTGATAAGGCCCCAGAGCTTGCTTTGGCCAGCATAGACGCAAAAATGGTGGTCATTGGAGGCAAGC
>JAESTB010000264.1 GCA_016763815.1 Arenicella sp. | reverse complement strand
TGCAAAGCGACATAAAAAGGTTTACTCAGGGTCGCTTTATAAACAGCCTCATTTGCCCGGCGACCGTCTTCACGACGAGACGAGCCCATACTCACCTCGCCTAACTGTCTAAACAATTTCATTTGATGGCCATCGTTGGTTGTATAGCTCGACGGCACCCGAGCCCAGTAGTGTTGCTCTTCCGTTAGCAAGTTAACGCTGATAATCTGCTTACTTTGGCGGGTTGGAATAATGTCATTAGTCTGCGTGACATAACCAGCCTTACGCACGCTAATGCGGTGTGGCAGGGTATTTAGGCGTAACGTTTGACTGCCTTGGCCACGACGCTGACCATCGACATAAACAACAGCACTGTTCGGCAACACGCTAACCTTAACCTCAATGATGTCGGCTTCTAATGCTACATCTTTCACAAGTTGTTGTTCTGGCGCGACCGATTCACGCAACTCTGATAATAGAAATCCGGCCTTATACACCTGTATCTTCTGCTCTGCACCAGGCGCGACGGCCAGCTTTAATGGTGTAATGCCACGATACTCATTATTAATAATTACCGCGGCACCTGATGGTATCGAGGCTATGCTTACCATGCCATCAGCAGGGATTAATTGAATTTTGGGAATTACCAAGTCTTCGCCGGCGATGACACCGATTTCTTGTTTAAACAATTTATACTTTTCAGCGTTGAGCACCAGCTCGTGACTACCTTCCTCTATCTTTACCACTAGGGGCGTAGCGCCAATCTCGATACCATCAACTAAGATCATAGCGCCCTCTGGCTGAGAGCTTAAAGAATATTCAGCCCAAGCGGCTTGCAGGTCAAAATCAAGACTTTGCGTTTCACCCTTACCTCGCACTAAGATATTTTTCGAAGCGGAACGATATAACGGTGCATCCACCGTTATTTGGTGCTTACCAGCGGCAATATTGTCGATAACGATAGGTAAAGTGTCGATAACGATAGGTAAAGTGTCGATAAAGATAGGCGAAGTGTCGGTAACGGCGGCTAAAGTGTCGGTCGCATTGGCTAGCTCGCCGTCTATAAACACATCGGCAGGGCTAGGCTCGAGCAAGTTAATTTGTACTCTACCTGGCAACCGAAGCAGTTCGATTTCAAATTGCTGATGGCGATCAGATGCGACTTCGAGTTTTTTCTCAACGCGAACAAATCCGTCTGCTTTAATACTCACCAAGTGCGAACCAGGCAGTAGCAGAACACGGTTACCCAAGGGCAACTTCAAACGTGTGGCAATGCGGATGTCAGCAGCTTGAGCTAAATAGCGGCTAGGTGAATTCAAATCGCGCGTAATGGCACGCACCTCAATACTCTTCGAAAACGAGATGAAGGCGATAAACAATAGGCACAGTAACCCCAGTCCAAAGAGCACAAAATGAACTGGGCTTAAAGTAAACTTCCGAACCTCAATCTTGCCGCTCGGAGCCGTAAATTCAAGCGCTTCAATTCTAGTGTTATCTAATTTTTCTATTTTGTTCATAATGCTCAATTAGTCACCAGAGACGAACCGTTTACGGGTGTTTCACATTTGATAGCGTAGCGTTGAATATCGTCACCAGTAAGGTGTAATTCGATGTCTCTACGCACGTCTTTAAAGCCAAGCCTAATTCCGCTAATAGTGTAGCGACCAGGCTTTAACATTAATTTTTTAACCGAAAACTTGCCTAAGTTTACTTTTTTTGAACCCGCCTTAATCAAACTTACCTCGGTTAGATTATCTGACGTAAAGCTAACCTTAATAGTGCTGTCCAACTGCTTCAAAGCGGCCTGGATATCGGCAATTTGATTGGTCAAAACGCGACCCTTATTTTTGATACGTTGCGCATCGGCCAATACCGCATCGGCTTTTTCTCGCGGTGCACTCCGAGACAAGGCAAGTTTGTCGGCTAATACAGTCTGAATAGATTGATCTAATTGCTTGCGAGCCTGTGAACGAATTTCACCTAAGGTTGCAGACACCTGATTTGGATCGCGCTGCAGCACAGCTTGATAGGTACTCAGTGCACTTGTCCATTGTTCGCTACGCTCCAGTCCTTTGGCGCTGGCGAGCATCGAAGTAAGTGAAGAGCGTTTATCCGATGCCAGGGATTGTCGGTAAGCAGCACTCGCTGTCTCATTATCCGGGCTAATTTTAAGAGCCGCCGCGAAATGTTTTTTTGCCGTTGCAAACCGGTGCTTGAAAAGAGCCGAGAAGCCGCTAGACATAGCATCTCTAAATTGTTTATCAGTGCTTGCATCAGCAACTCGTTGCGCGCCGATTTCGGCTTGCTCAGTGCGTGCATCGAGCGCTAAAACTTGTTGGTATTTTTGCCCCGCTAGAACAAGAAACTCGATATCGTCGGAGCGCTGAAATTGTTGTTCATCGATTGCCGCTTGACGCATGATGCCCAGCACTTGGTCTAAGGTACCAGCACGATCAATACCTTGTAACGCTGGAATATTATTTCGGTCTAAGCCAATCGCCGACTGGAATTTTTGCCTTGCAAGATCAGTTTTGCCTTGATCAATAGCGACATTACCCTGACTTACTAAGGCGTTTAACACATCAGGAATAAGTTCATCCAAAGCCAGCATTTCGTCTAATGCCTCCTGATAACGATTAATCGCGCTTTGGAAGTCCTTAAGTTTATAAAATTCGTCACCTTTGGCTGCTTTTTCTAGGGCGGATTCGTAGCCCTCTGGGCCCCATTCGCCAACGTTTTTTGCTTCGAGTTCTTTTTTTGAGATTAATAACTGCGAGAGAATATCTTGGGAGTCGGTACGAGCCTGCGTATTACGGCTTTCATCCCACGGCGCTAGAGATTTGTCTGGGCTTACAGCGCTTGCCCCGTTTAAGTCTTGGCGGCTTTGCCCATCAGCCGAGACCAGAGTGTTGTTCTGTTTCGTAAGCGTAGGCGCTGGGGTTAATAAAATGAACAACCCTGCGGCGACGACTAACAGCGTGAAAACGCATAGCATCAAATTGAACTGCGAGTGCCACCAAGGTGCGTCATCACGAGTGAGTAATTCGCGTCGGCCAACACTTACGTTATTCGGTTGGGGCTTAAGCTGAACGCTATTGCCAGGTGCTTCGAAGGCTAACGGGTTTATCTCATTTTGGCCTTTTTGCTTAGCGCTCTTGAGACCATCTGAGAGTTCATTTTGATCTGCCATTAGTTACTAAAATCTATCTCGGGAGCTTGGTTCAATGGGCTCCCTTGTATTGGAACTGCCGTAAGTTTTACTTTGTTCAGAGATTGTACTTTATCAAGCTCGCTGTTGGAGACCGTTAGCGGGCCTTGCTGGCTTATATCACCTTCTTCTAAACGAAACATATCGCCGAGTATCCGCCGCCACTCTTGGTACTGATCATCAACGGTACCGGATAAGGTCACGCTTCGATCTTGCAAATCGACAATACTTGGCTCAAGTTCAGACTCCAAAGACGCACCCAACTCACGTAGTGCAGAGCTGTGCTCTAAGGCCTCTTCGGTTTTCAAAAAGCTATTAACAAAAATACCCGCGCCAGCGATAATACCAATATGGCCAGCTCCTCGAGTGGTTCCGCTATTACCAGTGGCGGCCGCAGCTAAGCCCCCCGCCATCGCAACTAGACCCGCTATCTTTTCTTTACGACCTTGCTCTTTAAGCTGTCTCTCGTAGAGCACTTCTTTGTAGCTCAGCTTCCGCCACTCTTGATAAGGGCCATCCATCTTGTTATTAAAGGTTCGATAGTAATCTTGGACCACGTCTAAAAATAAATCATTGCGTGATCGAATGCGTTCAACGCGCTGCATCATGGGGTCATTATCGGCGGGTATACGAGTCAAACTGAGTTGACCTAACTCGTCTGTTTGAACGAAACTACTGAAAGCATCAGGAACAAAATCGCGCGCGAATAGCACTTTTGAAACGCTTCGAATATTCAATAATTGCGCGTCTGCTAGGCTGGCCTGAAAATCAAACATATCATTTGCGATTTCATTGAAGGTCGCCTGAAACGGGTCACCGGGCAAATTTACTTCGGGGTTATAAGCGTAGGCACTTGCACGTTGGCCGTATTCCTTGCTAAACCAAAGTCGGCCAGTACTATCTCTGGCAGAAACTAGCAGCCGTACCACTTCACCATTTGATTCAAGCAGCGTACCACTTACATAAACGTCCAAACCTAAGTTATCTCGCGGTAACGCCCGCACCAAACCCCAAGCGTTACTGATATCGAGAGTCTGTTTCAACTGATTGGTGTACCAAACAGCCTCGCTTTGACGAACGCTTGAGTAGCCCGCATCGCTGGAATTCAAATCAACTACGCCTGGATCAAATAACACCACACCAACATCGAGTATATGTTGCTCTTCGATCAACCGCTCTTGGTCTTCACCAACGCGTTCAATTGAAACCTGTTTGGTTTCATGATACTCGTAATTAGTACACGCTGGCAGGCAAGCGACAAGCATCAGCATGAAGACTAGTTTTAAATCTTTTTCTGGCCACTGCGCTTTGCTTTCTGAACACCGCGTTTTAGTTGTCGACAATTTACCCATAAATAATGTTTTAGTAAAAAAATACAAACGTTTCAAGCCTCGCACTATTCTCACACAGATCCCCTATTGGCCCTTGTAGCGGTAGTACTCATCCCACAGCTTTTTCTGTAGCTCAGGATCGGTTTCGTTTTCCGCCGCCTCTCTAATTTGCCTAGCGACGATGTCATCGTTCTTTCGCAAGTCGGCGACGTCTGGGCGCGTATCTTGCTCATCACCCGGTTCGGCTTGTTGTTCTGCACCCTCACCTTCTCGCTTACTGGTTTGCGTACTCGACTCGCTTGCGGCCCCTTGCGAACCAGAACTGTCGGACGATTCACCACTGCCATTCTGCTGACCGCCGGCCGAGGGTTGCCGCTTACCTTTGGCGACGCCATCGGCCTCTTCATTGTAGTTCTCGAAGGCACCTTCACCAGCAAACGGATCGCCAGAGCTATCTCCACCGTCTTCATTGGCGCGCCCCTCTGCATAGCCCTGTTCACGCCCTATTTCTTCGTCGAAATCTCCGAGCGTTTCATCTAATTCTTTCTCTAAATCGGCTAGCTCTTTTTCAGAAAGCCCGCCTTTATCTTCGAACGACGGTTCTTCGAAATCGCTCTCTGTCTCTTCTTTGGGCTCTTCAAAACTTACATCTTCGTCAGTCGACTCTTGATCACCTTCTTCCTCCCAATCATCGGCAACATCTTCACCAGCTTGCCCTTCATTCGCCTCACCTTCATTCGCCTCACCTTCACCGCCCTCTTGACCTTCACCGGGCTTACCATCTTTAGCTTTCTCGCCACTTTCACCAGCACCGCCAGACGAAGGCTTGCCCGGTAACGATGGCGGCGAAGGAGGTGATGGAACACCAGGAGCGCCCGGAGAACCTGGAATGCCTGGAATGCCTGGAATGCCTGGAAGACCGCCAGGGCTTGGCGGTGGACTGATACACGCCGACATCATCGACGCTACAGCGACTGTTAAGCCTATACGCCTAATCTGCACTGACAAAACAGCGGACGAACTATAGTTTATGGCTACGAAGTCGAAACGGGGTTTGATAAAGCCTAGCAACGGTAATCTCCGGTTTATTGTTTTGGTGAGTCTTTTGACGCAACAGCTTTTGCCTTACGCGAGACTACTCGCACTTCATAACGGTAGTCTTTCGAGGGCACCAGCTTAGCATTTTCGATAATGGGCCGAAACTTATAACGTTTGACTAATCGCCTTGCCTTGGTAGTAGTCCACTTATCGGTATCGATCAAGGCCTCACTCGCCACTCTGCGCACTCGTCCGTCATCATCGATATTAATGCTTAAAGCAACCAGTTCAGTTTCCCGACTCTGTATTGGAGGCTTGCGCACCACCGAAAAATTGAATGCCGGTAACTTAACCGGGCTAGTAAAACTCTCTACGATAGGGTGAGTCAGAGGCAAGTTCTGCGCACCGGTCCAAGCAAGGTCAAAGTATTTATTGGCCGCCATGAACCGGCCTGTTAACAGATTAAGATCACCTAAACCCAGCAGTGCTTGAATAGTGTTAACCAAGTCACGTTCGCTTTTCGCCTTGCGCAGGTAATCTTTCAAAAAACCTTCGCTGCGCGAGAACGAGTTACGTCTGGAATGCTTTACTTGCCGCTTATCCAGATCGTTAAAGGTCCGCTGGCGAGTATCTCGATAAAAAGAGCGATCAACTTCATGTTGAATACGACTTGTTTCATAGTGAGCTAATGCTAATTCACCATACGGCAACAAAACTTCACTCAAGGGCCGATCACCATATCGGTTAACCGCATACCCAAGATACTTAATCGAATTACTCAGGTGGCTAAGACTTAATTCGCTGATCACCCGATTATTTAGATACAGATCTAGATAATGGTTGCCTAAGCGCACCACTATATCGAATGAATAAGTATCTTGATCATCCGGATTCTTTTTTTCCAGCCAAACTATTCGACTGAATTGCTCAGTCATCTCCTCAGTGTTCCCCAAGGCTAAGTTCATCTCGAACAACTCTCGTAAAATTGGCCGCTGCTCGATACTTGTGACGCCATTATTGATTTTCGCTATATGCAGTGCGTTAACCAGCATCGAGCGAGCCTCGTCGGTTCTTCCGGCCTGCGTTAAAGAGCGCCCGTAGGCAAGATACGACTCGCCTAGCCGCTCACTAAAAGCGTTTTCAGTTTCCTTTAGCGTTTGTATCTCTTGGAACTGCCGCTCAAGGCTCTCTCGTAACTCAGGGCTTACCGCCACGATAGGACTGACATTGACCGCAGGGATATCAAGCGGCGCGGCACCCTCAGTAACGTCATAGCCGACTAACGTGTCATTCCGCTGATTAGGCTGCGAGGCTTCGAGGGAATCAGACTCGTCTGATTCTTCAGGACTGTTTAGTTCAGGACTGCTAGGCTCGAGATTAGCTTGTACGGCTGCAGGGTCCGGCGCGGTAGGGTCCGGCGCGGTAGGGTTCGACGCGATAGGGTCCGGCGCGGCAGCGTTCGACGCAAGCTCGGCTTCGGTATCGACTAAAAGAGTTTTCTCGGCCGCCTTCTTTTTCTCCAATTGAGAATTTGAATTGACAGCCCAGCGACTTTTTTCAGCTCCGTCCTTAGCGGACAGATTAGTTACTGGATAAAACAATAAAGCAAAAACAAGTACGGATGATAAGCCACTCTTAGGCACTGAACGTGCACTGCAAAACTGCAATTTAGTGTGATCTATTATCATTACTCAGCTAATTTGATTTTATGAGGTTGCCCTAACTTTAGTACTGACCGTGCCACAACAAGTTTCAGCATTACCGAATGTTAATACTACAGATCAAAAATCAGCCAAATGCCCTGAAAAAACCACTATTGAAATCAATATTTTAGCATACCTCCGTAGTCGACGAGGTTTACTACCCTATTGTATGAATATGCCAAACTGTTTTAGCCAAATTAATAGCTTAGCTAGCTATGATTTTATATGTCGATAACCTACCGCTATCTCAGACTATGATTGATAAGTGTTGATGATCACTGAACACGCTGTTTCAGAACTAGGGTCTGTCGGATAATGATTTGCGTCAGGAGAAAGT
>JAESTB010000263.1 GCA_016763815.1 Arenicella sp. | reverse complement strand
TGCAGACAGCGAAGAAACGCTTCAGCGATAAACAGCGCGAAGCAAAGTCTACCGTGCCGCTAACCCGCTTCAATCTTGAGACTTCTCCCCATCGAGTGTTTGACTCGACCGCATTCTCGCTCGCCGACTTCAAGCCTATTAGAGGTTTGGTTGAAGGCGCGACCATCAACGATATCGTACTGGCTGTTTGCTCGGGCGCGCTGCGCAAGTACTTGGGCCACCACAAAGAGCTACCGAATGAAAGTTTACGCTCATTTGTTCCAGTTAATGTCCGAGCCCCCAAAGGTAGCCTTCAAGAAATTCAGCAACCGGGTAATAACATCAGCACTATGTCACCGCTGCTGCACACCAATATTGCAGACCCCGTAGCGCGGCTGGCGGCGATACACGCCGAGACCAAAGAACATAAGGCCGCTCGTCGGGGTATTTCAGCGAGAATCATGACCGACGTCACTCGGCACATCCCGGCTAGCACACAATTACTTGCCGCGCGATTGATGATGCGCTCTGAAATGGCGGGTCGTATGACCAACGTCTGTATTTCCAATGTGCCAGGCCCGCAAGTGCCGGTTTATATGAATGGCGCAAGATTAGTCACGCAAATGGGCTTAGGCCCGTTGTCGGACCGTATGGGCCTCTTCATCGCGGTAACAAGTCAAAACGGCAATATATCGTTTAGTGCCACGTCGTGTAGACGCACCATGCCAGATGTCGATTTCTTTATGCAATGTATGCGCGAGAGCTTCCATGAACTACAAGCCGCGGCGATAGAATTAGCCACAAAACCCGTCGCTAAAAAGACCGTAAAGAAGAAAACAGCGGCTAAAAAAACAAGCTCTAAGAAAGCCACAGTGAAAAAAGAGCCGATTAAAAAAGGTGTCGCCAAAAAGCGAGTATCGAAGAAAAAGGCTACTAAGAAAGTAGCTAAGAACGCAACGGAGAAGCCGGCCAGTAAGCCCTCATAAAATACGGCCCGATACATACTTACACTCACACGTTAAAAATTATAAAGGTAGCAACAATGAAAAAAATTACCCAGTTGGGGTCAATCGCCCTCGCAAGCAGCATGTTGTTGTTGCAAGCATGTGAACAAAACTCTAGCCATCAAAATGCTGTCGACAAGGCTGAAACGGCCACTGATATAACAGCACCAGTAGCCGCGACAATTGATTCAGCCGCGATAGAGTTAGCCGCCAAGCAAATTGATGAGGCCGACTTTATGCGACACGTGAACACGCTTGCCTCAGACGAGTTTGAAGGCCGCGCACCCGCCACAGCCGGTGGTGAGAAAACCGTGCGCTACTTAGAGAGCGAATTCAAGAAACTGGGGCTCAAACCCAGCTTTGCTGGCAGCTATCGGCAAGCGGTACCCTTGATGGAGCTGAATGTAACTAACAAGCCACCACTCGTTCTTAATCATAAGGACGGTTCGAGTGCCTCATTGGCCTACAAAGAAGGGTCGATAGTATTTACCTCGCGTACCGGCGACGCATCTGAAATAAAAGACTCAGGCTTGGTCTTTGTTGGCTACGGTGTGATCGCTCCGGAATACGGCTGGAACGACTATGCGGGCATCGACATGGCCGGCAAGACGGCGGTAATTTTGGTCAACGACCCTGGCTTTCGTACACCCGATGGTGAGTTATTCAAAGGTAACACCATGACCTACTACGGTCGCTGGACTTACAAGTTCGAAGAAGCCGCGCGACAAGGCGCCACTGGCGCGATTATTGTTCACGAAGACAAAGCCGCGGGCTACCCATGGGAAGTGGTAAGCGGCAGTTGGTCTGGCCCACAGTACAATTTATTTGCCGAGGATGGCAATGTCGGCAATTTAGCCGTTGAGTCCTGGATTACTCAGTCTGCCGCCGAAAACTTGTTTAGTAACAACGGCCTGAACTACGCAACGATGGTGGCTAAAGCCGGGCAGCCGAGTTTTGCACCGATTACACTAGCGAGCACCGCTAGCAGCCGCTTAGAAATCACTAGCCGTAAATCCGATTCATACAATGTTGGCGGCTATATTGAAGGAAGCCTTAGACCTGACGAGCTATTCATCTACACTGGGCACTGGGACCACTTAGGAATCAAGTCAGTCGCCGAAGGTGAAGATGCGATCTTCAATGGCGCACAAGATAACGCAACCGGTATCGCCGGTCTGCTAGAAATGGCACAAGCCTTTAAAGCATTGCCACAATCACCCAAACGCTCAGTAATGTTTCTCGCTGTAACAGCAGAAGAGTCTGGCTTACTCGGTTCGAAGCAATACTCTGAAGACCCCGCCTTCGCGATGAATAAAACCGTCGCCGGCATCAACATCGATGCCATGTCTACCGCTGGTGCAACCGATGATATTGTTGTGGTCGGCTACGGAAACTCGCAAATGGACGACTATCTAAACACCGTGGCCACCGAACAAGGTCGAGTGTTGGTGCCGGAGCCGACTCCTGAAAAAGGCTACTTCTATCGTTCCGACCACTTCAATTTAGCTAAGAAAGGTGTGCCTATGCTATACGCCGAAGCTGGCATGAGCGTACGCGGAAAACCAGCAGGCTATGGCGACGCCGAGGCCAAGCGTTATTTAGCCGAGCGCTATCACAAAGCCGCCGACGAAGTTCACCCCGAATGGGACAATGGCGGTATTATGCAGGACCTTTATGCGCACTTCAGAATCGGCATGGCCATCAGCAATAGCAGTGACTGGCCAACGTGGAGCGAAGGCAATGAATTCAAGGCTATTCGTGAAGCCAGTCAGCAATAAACCCCAACAGCCAACACAACAACGCTAGCCAATTATGAAAACCGTACTCAAGTTCTTTGTCTGGCTGTTTGCCGTCACTACCTTATTAGTGGGAGTCGTCTACTTTATCTACCCAGGGCTGCTGATCAACGCTATTCAATCACTGTCAGCCAGTGGCGCTGGATTAATCAAGAGATCGGTGGATATTGATGGCTATACCGCGTATTTTTATGAAGGTGGGGATGCATCAAAGCCCACCTTAATGTTATTGCACGGTTTGACCGACGATAAAAATTCGTTTGTCACCTCAGTTCGAGAGTTAACCGCCAGCTACCATGTGTTACTACCAGATCTGCAAGCCCATGGCGAAAACAAAAAACTTAACGGTCGAGACTATAGTATCGCTGGCCAAGCCGCTTTTATTAATCGCCTATGCGATACATTAAGTATCTCGCAAGTGGTAATCGGCGGTAACTCAATGGGCGGGCATACCGCAGCCGCGTTTGCGGCCAATTATCCAGACAAAACTCGAGGCCTAATTGTGCTCAACGCCACCGGCATGCAATTGGACAATGAATCGGTTTACGTTTACTTCCCAGACAAAGTCGACTTGGCATTTCTACAAACGTTTTTCGACACCGCCTTTGTAACGCCACCCGCTTATCCCAAGCCGGTATTGCAACACCGAGTAAACCAGATGAATGCCGACATTCCGTTCATCAACGGCTTGATCAAACAGGTAGAGCACGGTGCCGACTTCAGAATGAATGAGAAAGCCGAATCAATTACCGCGCCATCTTTAGTACTCTGGGGCAAACAAGATCCAATTGTGCCATTAGCCTACGCGGAGTCTTATAAGGAGAACTTAGCCAATGCAAGAATGGTGGTTTTTGACGACGCGGGTCACTCACCGCAATTCGAAATACCCGAGCGAATAGGCCTTGAGTTGAAATCGTTTATGCAGAGTTTGGATTAATAAAATGCTACTTTAAAATGAGCGATATCCAAATCATCGAAGGCGACATAACCGCAGCAAATGTAGATGCCATAGTCAATGCAGCCAACCAGTTAATGCTAGGCGGTGGCGGAGTTGATGGAGCTATTCATAAAGCAGCCGGCCCTGAGTTGCTCATCGAATGTCAGAAAGTTACCGCTGTGAGAAAAGTCCGATGCCCAACCGGCGAAGCTCGTATTACCTTAGCTGGCAATTTACCATCAAAATACGTTATTCATACAGTAGGCCCAAGGTATCACCGAGAAGCCAACCCGAAAAAGCTGTTAACAGCGGCTTATATTAATTCACTAGAATTGGCACTAGAAAATGGTTGCGCATCCATCGCGTTCCCGGCCATTTCCTGTGGTTCATATGGCTACCCCGTCCGTGAGGCCGCCAAGATTGCCATCCAAGTTTGCACTGACGATAGGTTTAATAAAATCGAGATATTTTTCTATCTATATGGCCAGAAAAATTATGCTATTTGGCAATCGGCGCTCGATTCAGAACGTCGCTAACGACCTTTACAGTGCGGCTAACTTCGATTCTGACAACGCTTACTCCATAGAGTGATGCGATTCTTATCACGGTCACCGCCTTCGGCCAAACGCTAATAAAGTCTAATTTAGGCATCAGTAGGGTCGCCGGAGCCGTTACCTAGTGAGTCAGACATTGATAATCCGATTCTTCAAAGCCGCCCCTCATAGGAGCGTTAATGATTGAAACAGAGTCTGGTGATTTTTATCGATCATAATTAGAGAACTAATTAGAGAACTAGGGTTTGTCGCTACGACTAAAGACACGATACGCCAGCCAGTGTGCTTGGAGAATTACGCGCCGCATATACGCCGCTTGTATTTTTCACATTGAAGTACGGCTAGTCCAAATTACGCGTCGCCCCCGACACTCGAATAGAGCTGCCTAATTCTGAGCCATATTCCGCCGTGATGATAGAACGGCAGCCCATATCTTCGCCTTGAATAATTGTGATTTTCTTGTTGTTTGACCAGCCGATATCGCGAAGGTACCCGGCAAATGCCGCCGCCGCCGCTCCGGTAGCGGGATCTTCTTGCACACCGCCAGAGGCGAAG
>JAESTB010000262.1 GCA_016763815.1 Arenicella sp. | reverse complement strand
TCAGTAATAACGTTCACGCACATACCGTCATGATTACTGAGGCCACAGCGGACTTAGTGCAAGGCCAAGTTGACTATCAACTAACCTTTGACAAAGAGTGTTCCGCAAGCAATAAAGCTGGCCCCATTCGCTTATTCACAGTGACCGGTGGTGCTACGCGAGCGTCGTCTGCGTTAGACCAACTGATGAGTGTCAATTTTTCCGGCGCCGATGGACCGTCGATCGGTGTTTTACCGTTTCGAGTCGCTGACGGATCGGTTCACGAATACATGTGTGAAGGATTAGCCGACGATATAATTTTAGCATTATCCAATAATCATTGGCTCAACGTAATCTCACGTAACTCTAGTTTTTCCTATCAATACGACTCGGCTAACTCGAAAACGGTAGCTAACCAGCTTAAGGTTAACTATATCGTCGGTGGCACCGTAAAAGTTTTAAATTCGGTAATAACCATCATCGTCACGCTCGAGAGTGTGGCGTCTAATTGTATAATTTGGTCTGAGTCATTTTCGGTAAAAATGACCGAAATAATGAATTTGCAAGAGCGTATTGCTACCAAGGTTACCGCGCATTTGTTACAGGAGCTTGGTAAGCATGAGCAGGTTCGTGCGTATGAAAGCCGGATCGATGATTTGACCACTTGGCAGTTAGTGCATCGAGGTCATTGGCATATGGCAAGGCGAACATCAACGGGCGTCGCGCGGGCGCAGAAACTGTATCAGCGTGCGCTAGACCGTGATGAGTATCAATCCGATGCATTGGTTGCATTGGCATGGTGGCATTTTTGGAAGGCCTGGTCTGAGCATGGTATTAGGGAAACCGACTATGACTTAGACCAGTCGATGCGTTTATGCCGCAGGGCATTGTTAATGGATCGCGCTGATGGCCGAGTTCATGCATATCTAGGTGCGATTGCCATCATGCGCAATCAAGCGAGCGCCGCAGTAGGTTTTTTTGACGAAGCAATACGTCTTAACCCTAGTTTGTCGTTTGCCTATTCGTCTCGAGGTAGTGCAAACCTGTTACTCGGTAAGCCTGATCTGGCCCCGACCGATATTCGTAATGCACTGGCCTTGAGCCCGGCCGATTATTACCGCTTTCATAGCCTGTCAGAATTGGCCGCCGCCTATTACTTTTCATCTGATTTGGATAAGGCAATCGAGGCCGCTGAAAGTTCATCGTTTTTAGCTCCACGATATTGGTATGCCCGGTTGATTAAAATTGCTTGTTTGATTACGCGAGATAACACTGGGGATCGACAAGCCGCGGCAAAAGAAAAGGTCGAAATCAGCAATCGGAAGATTAACGTGAGCGATGAAAAAATTCGAGCAATTCCATTTGTTAATCGTCAATACAATGAGCGGCTGACCGAAATTTACAAGGAGGTTTAGCCATGCCGAAGGTGAAATATTATGACCGGGTCGACGACCTAAAATCGACAAACCTTGGCTCAAGCTTGCCGCCGTTTGACATTGAGAAATTGCGTAGCAAAGGGTTTCTCGCTAAAACTTTAGCACCACTCTTTAGATCTCCGTTAACCTTGCTCAAGTTATTGCGTTGGGGGTGTCCTACGTTCCGTGTTGGCCGTATTGTGCTGGTTACTCGTGCTGATGATGTGCGAGAAGTATTAACCAACACTAAAGTATTTTGCGTTCCCTTTGGCATTGAGATGAAAGTGGTTAGTGGTGGTGGTGATTTCATTCTTGGAAGCAATGACGGTGCTGTTTATCGAGCGCAAAAAAAGATCATTTTGAAAGCGTTTCCGCCTGATGAAATGTCCGGCCTTATCACCGAGATAACGAGCCACTCTGCACAGCAGAGCATACGCAAGATGTCAGCTGAGATGAACCCAATTGATGTTCTTTTTAAACCAGCGGCACTGGCGGTGTGTGAGCAATACTTTGGCTTAGTCATAGGTAACAAAGAGCGGTTTTATCAATCTTCGTTAGCGGTTAGTTCGCTGTTGTTTGCCGATGTGTCGGGTAGCGCCTCAGTACGTGAGCTCGCCATGAGTGGCGCGCAAACAATGCTGGAGGTCATCGACCACTCGATACGCCAAGCAAAAGGCTCCAGTGATGTTCCGAGTTCGGCATTAGCGAAGTTGGTTGAGGCGCATAAATCGAACCCTGAAGACGTACCGTTAAAAGATGTTCGCGCCATTATGATGGGTATGATTCTCGGCTTTCTGCCTACCACTATGTTGGCATTAGGCAATGTATTAGAAGTAATCCTGGATAAGGAGGAGGCTCACACGGCGGTATTAGCGGCGATTAAAGAGGGTAACGACAAATTGTTAGAGTCGGTAGTCGGCGAGGCAATGCGATTCAATCCAATTCAGATTGGGCCGTTCAGAATTTGTCAACAAGACTACGTTATCGCTGAGTCGACTAAGCGAAAAAAGAAAATCGCTAAGGGTTCGTTGGTTATACCTTCGACGCTCTCGGCTATGTTTGATCCAAGCAATATTGAGCAGCCAGAAGAGTTTCGAGCAAACCGTGAAGCCCGCGATTCTATGATTTTCGGTTACGGTTTACACAGTTGTATCGGCGCACCAATGGCCAGAGCATTTGCAACCCAAGCGGTGAAGAAATTATTTGAGCTGCCGGGCTTAAAACGCCAACGTGGTAAAGCGGGTAAGCTGACTCGAATTGGTATTTTTCCTGAGTCGATCAGTATGAGTTGGAATCAATTGGATCAGGTCGGCGATCAACAACAATGGCTTTCGACCATTTGTATGCCGATTAAGAGTACTGAGGCGCTTCCAGCCTTAGAGTCAGCGCTTGAATCTTTGGGCAACGTCGCTTGTGGCTCGCCTGAGATAGCGGCTGGCAATCAAATATTAGTCGAGGCACTTAAGCTGTCTGACATAATACATTTTGCCAGTGGGTGTATTAGTGCTGCCCATTCAGAAGGTGATGGCGAAGCCGAAAAAGACGTCGAAGCGGCTCATCTTTTATTCGAAATTTCGGGTGATTTACCGGAACATTTACTGCTTGAGCATTTTGCCAGTATCGTCGAGCCAATACTCGGTAGTGAGATAAAGGCCGCAGGTGGTTATTCTCTTAGCAGTAAACTACTCTTGGTTCTGATGGAAAATCGGCTGCGCAATGTCGACCCACTCAGTCTTAACCTTGGGCTAAACTTTAACGGCACTCCAGGGCATAGTGTTAAACGCATCAAGAAGGAGGCTGAGCTGTCAAACGTGATCTACCAATTGGTGCTGAGTGACACTGAAACCTCAGCCAGTAATTCGCTTGAGCGACTGACGCAAATTCGTCAACAAGTTGCCTCTCAAGGAAACTTTAATTGGGCATTTACCGCGGTGAGAAACCGTTTGTCTGAAGGCGAAAAAGGCTTGCTCAAATACCTATTTCATTACGTCCGTCAACCGTGGTCACTTGCGCCAGTGATAACCATCGCGGTTTTTATCTTAATAAATTTTCAAATTCTGGGAGGGGCTCAATCGGGTTGGTGGGCAAACCTCGGTCGCATTGGTGCCGCAATCAGCATGACGGTTGTTGGTGCTGTGTTGCTCATAGGCTCAATCGCGAGCGCTGTTGTGGCTTATTTGCGTCGTTTGGAAACCCGTGATCCAGCAGACTTGATAGTGCCCGAGCAGGCGAACTATGACCAAGTAACCTTTAGAGAAAATCAGCTAAAGCAAAATCATATGTTTTCCGTATCGCGAATTAAAAATAGCTTTATGCGTTCACTATTATTGCGAGGCGTACTCTGGTCGATAAAGCTATCGGCTGGGTATAAGAACTCACCCGGTATTGTTTCGGTTATTAACTCAATACACTTTGCTCGCTGGGTTCGAATTCCGGGTACACGCCAGTTAGTATTTTTCAGTAATTATGGTGGTAGCTGGGAGTCATATTTGGAGGACTTCATTACCAAGGCATCGGCCGGTCTGACCAGTATTTGGAGCAATACCGTTGGCTTTCCGCGTACGCGATACCTCGCTCAAAGTGGTGCCAAATTAAGCGAGCCGTTTAAGTATTGGGCGAGACAACAGCAAAGGCCAACGCCATTTTGGTATGTGGCATACCCTAATTTGACCACCAGTGATATTCGCAAGAACGCGATGATACGAGAGGGCTTTGCGGGTATAAACGACGTGCGTGAAGCTGACCAATGGTTCTCGCTATTTGGTTCTTCATATCGCCCACGCGCCAGTTTGGATAAGTCGAACATTCAATCTTTGCTATTTGGTGGTATGGGCAAACGCTTGCCACATAGTAAATTGTTGTTCATTTCTCTGGCAGAAAAAGACAATCGAGCCGCTGTTAAAGCGCTATTGACGCATATCGATGAGCGCGTTAATTTTGGTGAAAAAACACATAGCGATCCGGTCTGGCAAGTGGCATTCAGCTACCGAGGTCTACGGCGCTTAGGTTTGTCGGATGAAACTGATACTAATCGAATTTTTCCGAACGTGTTTTGCCAAGGTGTTGACAGTGTGGCGCGCTCGCGAATTCTTGGTGATCGAGGGGCAAGTCACCCCGATAATTGGCAGTGGGGCAGTGGCGAAAATAGAGCCGACCTAGTACTGATGTGCTATTTTAAAG
The DNA here is from genome assembly GCA_016763815.1 of Arenicella sp. Lineage (GTDB taxonomy): Bacteria > Pseudomonadota > Gammaproteobacteria > Arenicellales > Arenicellaceae > Arenicella. The sequence goes on along the minus strand of JAESTB010000262.1, from coordinate 118 downwards.
AGCAAGCTCAGGCCGAACCTAATCTGCGAGAGCTTAGAGAATTAATTGACGCCGCGGATGCGAAAATCGTTTGGCAACAAGATTGTCAGGTAGAGCGTAATGATCAAGGTAAGCCCAT
>JAESTB010000261.1 GCA_016763815.1 Arenicella sp. | reverse complement strand
TAAGCTCTTCAATATGCGCGACATAGTTGCGGCCAATACAAACAATTTTCGAAGGTTGTAGCGGCTGATTTCGATAGTTAATTAAATTCATCAGTTCATTTATCGATAGCTGCTTTTGCAGAATGGGGGCCCTTTAACGAAAAAAGCCCACTTACTCTTCAATAAGCGGGCTCTCTTAAAATGCTATCAACGCTATTTTATCGACCGCGTTTCGCCATTTTCTTGATTGCCGCTAACTGCGCAACAGCTTGGGCTAATTCAATTTTCGCTTTCGCGTAATTGATATCGGCTTTATTGTCCTTCAATGCTTGCTCAGCTTTACGCTGTGCTTCAAGAGCCGCGGCTTCGTCAAGATCATCAGCACGCATCGCCGTATCTGACAAAACAGTGACTTTCTTAGGTGTTACTTCGAGAATGCCACCAGAAACATAGATAACTTGCTCTTCACCGTCCGCAGTTTGAATGCGAACATCGCCTGGCTTAAGGCTTGTCAGTAGGGGAGTGTGTTGCGGGTAAATACCCAGCTCACCCGAAATAGCGGTAGCAATCAACATAGTTGCCTCGCCAGAGAAAATCTCTCGCTCGGCGCTGACCACTTCAACTTGCATTGTATTCATTTCATCATTCCTAATTTGTCATTCGCTTTTAGGCTGCCACTCCGCAGGAGAAGATCCCTCGACTACGCTCGGGATGACAGCTGAACTCAGCATAACAGTTAATTCGGAGCTCAGTCTTAGCGAGGCAGATTTTGTTCAGAGCAAGGCGCCAGTTTAATTCAAGATTGGGAGCCATACCTAAGCCCGTAGAGAAAAGGTATGTGACCGTTCTTGGATTAAGCTGACAACGCGGTCTCTAGGCAAAATATGTCCGCTAAGATTTGCCTTTGGCGATTACTTCATCTATACCGCCTACCATATAGAATGCTTGCTCTGGGTATTCATCCATTTCGCCGCTCAAAATTGCTTTAAAGCCTGCGATGGTATCTTTCAGAGGAACATACTTACCGTCAGCACCAGTGAACACTTGCGCTACGAAGAATGGTTGCGATAAGAAACGTTGAATCTTACGCGCTCGTGCTACGGCTTGCTTATCTTCTTCAGAAAGCTCGTCCATGCCTAGAATCGCGATGATGTCACGTAGTTCTTTATAACGTTGAAGTACGTTTTGCACACCACGTGCTACTTGATAATGATCATCGCCGATAACCAGTGGATCAAGTTGACGCGAAGACGAATCAAGTGGATCTACTGCCGGGTAAATACCTAGTTCAGCAATTTGACGTGACAATACTAGAGTCGCATCCAAGTGAGCAAAGGTCGTTGCGGGTGATGGATCGGTTAAATCATCTGCTGGTACGTATACCGCTTGGAACGAGGTAATTGAACCGTTCTTAGTCGATGTAATACGTTCTTGTAGCGCACCCATTTCACTGGCTAGAGTGGGTTGGTAACCTACCGCTGAAGGCATACGACCTAGTAGGGCTGATACTTCTACCCCGGCTAGTGTGTAACGATAGATGTTATCGATAAACATCAATACGTCACGACCTTCGTCACGGAAGTATTCCGCCATCGTCAAACCTGACAAAGCAACGCGCAAGCGGTTACCTGGAGGTTCGTTCATTTGGCCGTACACCATGGCTACTTTATCAAGCACACCAGCTTCTTTCATTTCGTAGAAGAAGTCATTACCTTCACGAGTTCGTTCACCAACACCAGCGAATACCGATAGGCCTTCAGACGCTACCGCGATGTTGTTGATCAATTCCATCAACGTTACGGTTTTACCAACACCCGCACCACCAAATAGACCCACTTTACCACCTTTGGCAATTGGCATAATCAAGTCGATTACTTTTACGCCAGTCTCAAGGATAGCCGTTTCTGACGCTTGGTCAGCGTAGGCGGGTGGTTCACGGTGAATCGGGTCACGACGAACAGCTTCAACGTCTCCAGCATTATCTATTGGGCGGCCTAGCACGTCCATGATGCGACCAAGCGTACCTGGACCAACAGGAACCACAATTGGGCCACCCGTGTTGCTTACTTCCAAGCCACGCTTTAGACCTTCGGTAGCGCCCATGGCGATAGTACGAACAATTCCGTCGCCAAGTTGCGCTTGAACTTCCATGGTTAAATCGGCACTTGTTACAAGCAAAGCGTCATATATGTTTGGCACTGCATCTGCAGCAAACTGTACGTCTACTACCGCGCCAATGATTTCTACAATATTTCCGGAACTCATTTTGGTTTCCTCTTAATACTAAATTTCGATTTATTCGCGAGAACCGCTTTGCGGTTGAGCGACTTGTCGCTCCGAGCTGATGACTCTGTTACAAGCTAATGGCTCTCTCAAATAACAAGACAACGAATTGTCTGTTTAATTATTTTTATGCTAACTAGACAGCAGACGCACCGCTAACAATCTCAGAGATCTCTTGAGTAATCGCTGACTGACGAGCTTTGTTGTAAATCAACTCTAGCTCACCGATAAGATCACCAGCATTATCGCTCGCGGCCTTCATCGCCACCATACGTGCAGACTGCTCACAGGCGACATTCTCGACAACCGCTTCGTAGATTTGCGACTCAATGTAGCGCTTCAAAACGGTATCTAAAATCGGCTTAGCTTCAGGCTCATAAATGTAATCAAATAACGCAGGCACTTCATCGGTCGCCTCTTGCGTCGAAACAACTGGAACCAATTGTTTCGAAACAGCGGATTGAGTCATGGTATTCACGAATTCGTTAGATACCACGTATAAGCGATCAATCTTACCTTCTTCGTATGCGTTCAACATAGACGTAATGGCACCTAAAAGATCCGTCAAACTTGGCTTATCACCATAGTGTGAGGCTTCTGATACAACTTTACCGCCCGCTCTGCGAAAAAATGACAACGCTTTTGAACCAATAGTGACGATATCGATCTCAACACCTTTTTCGTCCCACTCAGCCATGTCATTCATGCTTCGACGAAAAACGTTCATGTTAAGACCACCACAGAGGCCACGGTCCGAACTCACAACTATGTAGCCTACTCGCTTCACTTCACGCTCAATGGTGAAAGGGTGCTTGTATTCCAAATTCGCTTTAGCAATGTGAGCCACTACTGAACGAATTTTTTGTGCGTAAGGTCGAGCGGCCAACATGCGGTCCTGCGCTTTACGCATTTTGCTTGCGGCCACCATTTCCATGGCTTTGGTGATTTTCTGTGTGCTTTTGACACTTCCAATCTGATCGCGGATTTCTTTACCGACTGCCATAATCTATCTCTACTATATGTTAGCTATTGCAATGAGCCCTCAGCGCGAAGCGGCTAGCCGCTTGGTCGCGAAGCGAGCTCCGCGAATTAAAAGCTGCCGTTTGCTTTGAAGTCTTTTAAGGCTTCGTGCATACCAGCAGTAACTTCGTCAGTTAGCTTGGGCGTTTTGTTGATGCCATCGATCAAAGAGCCAAAGTTAGCTTTTACATGAGCTTGCATTGCCGCTTCACATGCACCAACTTGTTCTTTCTCTACGTCATCGAAATAGCCTTCGTTCGCTGCGAACAATGACAAAGCCACTTGAGCCGTTGACATTGGCGCATATTGCGCTTGCTTCATCAACTCAGTTACACGCTCGCCACGGGCAAGTTGTGCCTGAGTTGCTTCATCAAGATCAGAAGCAAACTGTGAGAACGCCGCTAATTCACGATATTGAGCAAGTGCTAAACGAATACCACCACCAAGCTTTTTAATGATGTGAGTTTGCGCTGCACCACCCACTCGAGATACCGACAAACCAGGGTCTACTGGTGGACGAATACCGGCGTTGAACAAGTCAGTTTCCATAAAAATCTGACCGTCAGTAATCGAAATTACGTTGGTTGGTACGAATGCGGATACGTCACCGGCTTGAGTTTCAATGATTGGCAGAGCCGTCAATGAACCTGTCTTGCCTTTGACACCCGTCAAACGTTCTACTTCGGCTTCGTTGATGCGCGATGAACGCTCTAACAAACGAGAGTGAAGATAGAATACGTCACCTGGGTAGGCTTCACGACCTGGTGGGCGTCGTAATAACAATGATACCTCGCGATACGCTACCGCTTGCTTAGACAAATCATCATAAACGATCAATGCGTCTTCGCCGTTATCACGGAAATACTCACCCATCGAACAACCCGCATAAGGTGCAAGGTATTGCAATGCCGCTGAGTCAGATGCGTTCGCAGCAACAACGATTGTGTATTCCAAAGCGCCATGCTCTTCTAGTTTACGAACCACAGAAGCAACCGAAGATGCTTTTTGGCCTATCGCAACGTAGATGCATTTAACGCCATTACCTTTTTGATTGATGATGGCATCGATCGCTACCGCTGTTTTACCAGTTTGACGGTCACCAATAATCAATTCACGTTGACCACGGCCAATCGGCACCATGGCGTCGATTGATTTGAAACCAGTTTCAAGAGGCTGGTTAACACCTTGACGTTCAATTACGCCTGGTCCCACTTTCTCAATTGGAGAAGTTTCAGTGGTTTCGATGGCGCCTTTGCCGTCAATTGGATTACCTAGAGTGTCTACAACACGACCAAGAAGCGCGCGGCCTACCGGTACTTCTAGAATGCGACCAGTACATTTTACCGTGTCACCTTCAGAGATGTTCTTGTAGTTGCCCATAATCACCGCGCCCACTGAGTCTTGCTCAAGGTTAAGCGCTAGGCCAAAGATATCACCAGGGAATTCCAACATCTCGCCTTGCATCGCTTCACTTAAGCCATGGATGCGGGCAATGCCGTCAGTTAAGCTTACTACGGTACCTTCGGTACGCGATTCAGCCGATGCTTCAAAATTTTTAATCCGATCTTTAATCAAGTTACTGATTTCAGATGGGTTCAATTGCGTTGTCATGACTCTTAGTCCTCAACGGTTTTCGTTCGCTACGTGTCTTCAGATATATAAGCTGAAGGTTCACATAATTTAATTACTGCCACACTATGTTTCGCAGGGTCGTCAGGCACAAGAGCCTTCAGCCATAAATGCGATGCATTTATCTTAAGAGTGCGGTAGTAAGCTTCTCGATTCGTCCTTTCGCAGAACCATCAATCACCATATCACCTGCTTTAATAATGGCACCACCAACTAGGTCGGCATCCACTGTCTCTTCAAGTTCTACTTTAAGGCCTAAACGCTCTTCGAGCGCGGCGGCCAATGATGATTTTTGATCGTCTGTTAGTGGCTTGGCGGTAATTACTTCCGCGTTAACTAGCGCTTTCGCTTTAGCAACTAAATCGCCAAATTGCTGGCTAATATTAGCCAACGATTCTAAGCGATCATTTTTCACTAACAATTTGATAAGGTTAGCGCCGCCTTCAGGCAGGCTATCTTTAGCAAGATCAATTAATAGCTCAGCAACTCCTGTACCATCAACACGCGGATCAGAGACCAGCGTACTAAAGTCAGCGTCGTTGCTAATTACGGCGAGTTGTTCCAGAGCAACGGTCCACGCGTCAAACGTGTTGGCCTCTTGCGCTAGATCAAACACCGCTTTGGCGTAAGGTCGAGCAATGGATGCATTGTCTGCCATTATTCTTACCTGTTTGGTTGCGTGCGTTAGCTAGCTTTTAATTGCTTTACAAGATCTTCAATTAAGCCAGCGTGAGCGGCTTCATCAATTTCTTTGTCGGCAATTTTACTGGCTGCTGCCACCGCGATAGAAGACACTTGTATGCGTAATTGTTCACGCGCCGTGTGTACTTCTTGTTCTACTTCAGTGAGAGCAGACGCAACAATGCGTTCTTTCTCAGAGGTAGCGGTGGTTTTCGCTTCGTCAACAACGGCGTTACCGCGCTTTTCGGCACTGGCAATGATTTCGGCTGCTTGTGTCTTAGCTTTGCTAATCAACTCGGCTGCTTCTTTCTCTGCTACATTCTGTGCTTCTTGGCCTTTCTCAGCCGCGGCTAAACCGTCTGCAATTTGATTTTGGCGTTCTTGCATAGCATTCACCATTGGTGGCCATACAAACTTTTTACAAAACCAAACAAACAGCAAGAACGAGATGGTTTGCCCAATAAGGGTTAAATTAATATTCATCTATCGTTCCTCGTTTTAGAAAGTTAGCTAGTTAAGCAGCGGCTTTCAAAGTTTCTAATACACTTGCGTCGATCAAACCTGATGCGAACAAAAAGTATAAAGCGATCGCTACAGCGATAATTGGAATCGCATCGATCAAACCAGCGAGCAGAAACATTTTAGTTTGAAGTGTATTTGCCATTTCTGGTTGACGTGCAACACCCTCAAGAAAGCGACCGCCCATAAGGCCGATACCAATTGCAGCGCCTACAGCTGCTAAACCTAACATGATGCCTACGGCAATTGCGGTCATACCTACGATAGTTCCCATTTGGAGCTCCTGATTTCTAAAAATAGTAAAAATTAAAATTGAAAAAGTAAAATAATGCTAACCGCTAATGGTGTTCGTGAGCCTGGCTCAGGTACACAATCGTTAGCATCATGAAGATGTACGCTTGAAGTGTAATAACTAGAATGTGAAAAATAGACCAACCTAATTGTGCAACGCCGCCCAAAACACCTAAGCCCAGGCCTGCGCTATACATCATTGCAATCAAGATAAAGATAAGTTCGCCGGCATACATGTTGCCAAACAAACGAAGTCCAAGAGAAAGAGGCTTCGCAAGCAGGCCAACCAACTCAAGAACAAGATTAAAAGGGATTAGGTATTTACCGAACGGTTGCAAGGCCAGCTCTTTGGCGAAGCCTACCGGCCCTTTGATCTTTAAACTGTAATAAAGAATCATGATGAATACCGCCAAAGCCATTCCTAGTGCGACGTTTACATCAGTAGATGGCACAATTTTCATGTAACCAACACCGGCCAATTTGGCCAACTCTGGAATCCAGTCAACCGGCACTAAATCCATCAAATTCATAAAGAACACCCAAACAAAGATGGTCAACGCCATTGGCGCTATCCACACGTTCTTTGCTTGTTTGGTGAAAGTGCTGTCCTTCGAGTCTTGTGCCATATCGAATAAGGCCTCTACAAAACATTGCACTTTCGATGGCTTGTCTGAGCTGAAGCTTTTAGCAACACGACGCATAACCCAAAACATAATGACCCCCAAACTCAAGGCCCACACCATTGAGTCTACGTGAATAGCCATAAAGCCCATGCTTGCCGCTTCTTCCGCGCCATGTGCAAAGCTCCATGTTCCATCAGGGAGTTGACCGTATGTAAGATTGCTTAGGTGGTGATTAATATAACCAGCGCCCGTTAGTTCACCGTTTTCAGATGCCATTTTCGATTCCTGAGAGAGTAAATCTCATACTTAAATTTTAAATTCTTTCACTGGCTACCGCTAATAAACAACTAGCCTAGCCGTCGTTAAAAAGTTAGCTGCACCAGTTATCAGCCTGGCTAAGCAGCCCTGAGCTGCGCTTAATCAAACGGCCCTGAGCTGCACTTAACCAAACAGCCTTGAGCGCACTTAACCAAAAGCATCGTGGTCTTCCGATCGCGACTCAACAACGTCGAGCTTTGACGGAACCAACAATACTAACCAGTTTATAACCACCGCTGAAATTAGGTACGCGATTATAAACGGCAATAAAGACACTTTGAGTACAATCAGACAAATTGCCATCATTGCCAAAGTGAATATAAATTTCAAAACAACGCTGACATAAAACCGTATCAACATCTCGGCGGCGACGGCGTTTTTCTTAGTGGAAAACAAGCGGCTAGCAGAATATAAACTGCCAATAATCGCTATTGCACCTCCGAAGAGGGCAGATAATGCTTCCCGTGCGTCAAAACAAACTAGCATAGCAATGCTGAACACCACTGTGCCAAACAATTGCAGTAAGGCCAACGTCAATAACACACTCGGTTGAGTCTTGCTGGGTTGCATAACGTAGCGTGTTGCCAAGTTAACGCTATCAGCTTCGCTAAACTGGCTCTCACTTTTACCACGAGAGCTTAGGTTTGAATTATTCATAAATCGGCCGTTTTGACTGCTCGCGGAGTATAAATGCTAGAAAGACGTTTCGCAATGCTTGTCAGACTGATTTTTACGCTTGTTCACCGCTGCGATTATCAAGCAAAAGCCGCCATTTTGCTTAGCCTTGCGCGCTTCCCCTCCCGTTTTAGCAAGCACTTTTATGTTCCTAAAATATTTGTTTATTATTACAGTCAAAAAAGGGCCGCATCTCAGGCTATACGCTAGGTGCCGCCGCCAAGTGTTGATAACGATCCCACTCAGTACTCATATACACAAACTTAGACGCAGCTCTAGCTGTTGACGTATACCACTACGGGCTTGTAGTAGACTAACAAACTTAACGCTAATGCAACGCGAACGAATCATCACAAACGAATGATGACGATGGACTCTTTTCAATGACTCAGACACAACACTCAAGACCCAAAAGCACTGCCTTGGACGACCTCAATGGCGCCGTGACACAACCGTCTAAATGGCTCACAGTGGCCTTATCGGTTGAACGGGAGGAGGGTTGGCTAGACTCTAACGGAACGCCGATTCATTATTTTCGCTGGGGCGACCCATCGAAGCCAGGGCTGTTGATGCTGCATGGCTTTTTAGCCCACTCACGTTGCTTTGCCTTCATAGCACCATTGTTAGCAGACGACTATCATATTGTGGCCTATGACTTATCTGGCATGGGCGACTCAGGCGCACGGGACGATTACCCTGACGATATACGGGCAACGGAAGCATTGGATGTAGCGCAACACACTGGCCTTTTCGATAACGGTAAAAAGCCGACGGTAATAGCGCACTCATATGGCGGTATCGTTGGTATCGCCGCGGTCAACGCTCATCCAGAGAAGTTCGCTGGCTTAATAATCTGCGACCTTATGGTAATACGCCCAGAGATACTTAAAAACCACGCCAATAGCTTCCGCCGCCCAGGCAGTCAAAACCCCGATAAACCGAATCGCATTTACCCAGATTATGAAAGTGCTAAGCAGCGTTTTGTGCTGGCGCCACCACAAAAAGTTGAACAACCAGAGCTGCTGGACTTTATGGCCTATCACTCACTCAAGGAGGTTGAGGGCGGTTGGACATGGAAATTTAGCCCGAGCGTTTTCCCAAGAGTCGACGGCGTCGAGAATCGATGGTCTGAAGTAGGACAAAAGATTGTTGCTACATCGGGGCGAGTGGCTATTATCTACGGGCGTGAGAGTATACTTTTCACACCAGACTCGGCGGACTACATTCGCGAACTCGGAGGCAACTCAATCCCTATCATCGACATACCTTATGCGCGTCACCATTTAATGCTGGACCAGCCGATCGCTTTTACCACGGCGCTTAAATCCGTATTATCTCTCTGGCAATAGGCGAGCTCTGCGAGAATGTCTACTGTTAGCGTTATTTTACCCAGTTGTGACTCTGAGCAATGGATCGCCGAGGCGGTGGAGTCCGTGCTGAAGCAAACCCACCAAGACATTCAGCTAATCGTTATCGACGACGGTTCAAGCGATAACACGGTCAAAATAGTTAAACGCTTCGCGCGTAGTGACCAACGATTGGTTTTAATCAGGCGTAAACACCGCTCTGGCGGCCCCGCAACACCACGCAATGATGGGATTAAAATCGCCACAGGAGAGTATCTGGCGTTCATCGATTCAGATGATGTATGGCACCCGAGCAAGCTAGAATTGCAGCTAAAAGCGATGCGAGAGCACCGGCTAAATTTCTTATCCAGCTTACACGCCTGCTTTCGAAACGTCACACCAACTGCTCGAGTCTTTAAACAACAACAACTCGAAATACAGCGCAAAAATCACTACCAACTTATTAGTAAAAACTGGGTCGTGACATCAAGTGCGCTAATATCTAAAGAGCTATTCGGTGACGTACAGTTTAACCAGTCGGCCAGCTATATTGGAGTCGAGGACTATTTGCTTTGGCTGCACATACATCAACGTAGAGATATCGAAAGCGCCGTACTTATCGCTCCATTGGTATTCTATCGCTTACGCCATGACTCTATTTCAAGCTCTAAGCGAACAATGGCCAGTAAGGTATTTTATCTGCTTAGCCACTACCGTTATTTAGGCAAATCGCTTGGCCTCAGAAAATATTATTTTTTCATGCGTTATGCGCTGTTATCACTATTAACCCAACTTACTCGCAACTAAGGCTCAGGTAATGCAATGAAATACGTTTGCTCAAAATGGATCACTACGATTGCCGTATTACTCGCTTACTTATTAGCTTTCGCCTCTTAAGCTGAGACGGAGACAGACACAGATCCCAAAGCAAGCCCGAACTACTCGATAAACGAGTTCTGTAAAAGACGGCCTCGCTCTGATTATGACAAATTAGAACGCGCTGATAATGCCGACGCCTGATTTCAAGTTTATCAAGTTGCGCCGGGAGTCAAAGCGATATGCGAACCACACCAGTGGCAAGAAACTATTTCGTACCTCGTTGAGGGTGAGTCTACAGCTCTGCTATTTAATACAGCTTATGGTATCGGCGATATTCATGGCTTAATTAAACGCCTAACAAACCTGTTTCGGTCTTGACCTCACATTCGCACTTCGATCACCTTGGGGGCAACTATGCCTTTAAACGTGTTTACGGCGTTCACCAAGGAACGCCAAAACGGCATTTTAAATGACCATATCTCTGATGAAGTATCAGCCGCGCTCCTTGTCGACCGCTACCGCAAGGGGTAAGTGAAAAGACCCATATAGGGAGTCCGTAAACGAAGACGGCTATGTTTTTGGGCGTAGTCTCGACGTTATTCACGTGCCAGGACACACTTCTGATGCTATTGTCCTAATTGATCAAGAGCCTGGTCTATTGTCGACCGGCGACACCTTTTATGCTGGCCGGTCTGGTTATACGCGCCAGAGACCGACCGACTTAGTCGCCTACGAACAATCAATTGACCATTTA